>DASWBC010000212.1:0-2577 GCA_036390815.1 Gemmatimonadaceae bacterium | reverse complement strand
CGTTCGTTCCGGCGTCAACTGCACCAGTACGTCGACCGGGCGCCCGCGACACCGCTCGAACTCCTGGCTTTGATGCAACACTACGGCGCACCTACGAGACTGTTGGATTGGACGTATTCCTTCTACGTAGCGCTCTTCTTTGCGGTGGACGGTTCGGCGCGTAGCGACCGTTGCGCCGTGTGGGCACTCGACGCCGACTGGTTCCGAGATCGTCTGAACGTGCGGCATCCTGACCTCTATGCTTTGATCGATGAGGATCGCAATCTAATCAAGCGGCCATCATCCTTCAGAGATGTCTTCAGGCAAGAACGGCCGTTCGTGTGTCCTATGAGCCCTTATTACTTGAATGACAGGTTGATAATCCAACAAGGATTATTCTTGTGCCCCGGTGCCGTCTGCTTCCCCTTCGAGGACAACGTTGCTGAGTTGCAGCACGACGAGAGAGGTGGAGTGTATACCGAGGCTCCCGATGCAAACGAGCGCGTGATCAAGATCGAGATCAGCACATCGGGTGCAACGCGAACCGCGCTTCTTCAGAATTTGATCAGAATGAACATGTCACATGCGACTCTGTTCCCTGGCATTCAGGGCTACGCTCATTCACATGAAGGTGCCCTAGTGCCTTGTACTGACGACGTGTAAAGCGTACGATGGCTCATGCCATCAACAGGACTTGTATTGACGACCGAGCAGCGTACGGAGCTCGAAACGCGAGCGCGTTCCCGCCGCGGTCGCGCCGATGCGGCGCGTCGGGCGCGCGTGATTCTGCAACTGGCTGCCGGCGAGACATACGCGAGCATCACGGTCAAGACGGGGTGCAGTTCGCGGACGATTGCGCTCTGGAAGCATCGCTTCGAGGCGGACGGCATCGCCGGACTCAGCGCGCGCCATCTCGGTTCGAAGCCGACGGTGTTGACCCCGGAGCTGCAGGCGCGCATTCTCGCGTGGACTCGGCGCACCCCACCGCATGGCGCGACGCACTGGTCCACGCGATCGTTGGGCCGCAAACTCGGCGTGCAGCACACGATCGTGGCCCGCGCGTGGCGCGACGCCGGCCTGCAGCCGCATCGCCTCGAGCGCTACATGCGCTCGACGGATCCCGACTTCGAGACGAAAGCGGCGGACGTGATCGGGCTGTACCTCGATCCGCCGCAACACGCCGTAGTGTTCTGCGTCGACGAGAAAACAGCCATTCAGGCGCTCGACCGGATCGACCCGATGCTGCCGCTGTCGCCTGGCCGAGCGGAGCGGCACGGGTTTGAGTACTACCGCCATGGCACGCTGTCGCTCTATGCGGCGCTCAACACCCACACCGGCGAAGTGGTCGGCAGCGCCGTCCCACGGCACACGAGCGAGGAGTTCGTGGCGTTCCTGCAGTCGGTCGTCGACCGGCAGCCGCGCCGGCGCGCGATCCACATCATCGTCGACAATCTGTCGGCTCATAAAACGCAGAAGGTCCGGACGTTCCTGGCGGCGCAACCCACCGTGCGCCTGCACTACACACCGACCTATTCGTCCTGGCTGAACCAGGTCGAACTGTGGTTTTCGAAGATCGAACGCGATGTGATCGCCCGCGGCATCTTCACGTCCGTCCCCGACCTGCGGCGCAAGCTGCTGCGATACATCAAGCATTACAACAAGACCGCGAAACCGTTTCGGTGGTCCTACACAGACCCCACGAGGCGCATCGCATGATTACTGTACAAGTCGTTCGTACGGTCCACTAGTGGCCTGTACTGACTGATGTACTACCAGTGATGCGCCGCGTAGGATCACAGTACTTCCATCGAATGGGTTTCGCGACGTCGTTGTAATGGCGAATGTACCGGCGAATCTGACGCGCGAGGTCGTTCACCGACGTGAAGATGCCTCGTGTCAGCAGGTCGCGCTCAATGCGTCCGAACCAGAGCTCGACTTGGTTGAGCCACGACGCGTAGGTCGGCGTGAAGTGGAGATGCACGTGCGGGTGGGCCTCGAGGAACGCGGCCACCGCCCGCGTCTTGTGGGTCGACAGGTTGTCGAGAATCACATGAATCTCGCGGTGACGAGGCTGACTGGCGACGAGGTCGCCCAGAAACGCGACGAACGCCGCGCTCGTGTGTCGGGGCACGGTCTGTCCGAGCACCTCGCCGGTCTTCGTATTTAAGGCGGCAAACAACGACAGCGTCCCGTGTCGGTAGTATTCGAACCCATGGCGCTCGGCGCGGCCGGGCGACAACGGCAGCACGGGATCCAACCGGTCGAGCGCCTGAATCGCCGTCTTCTCATCGGCGGCAAACACCGCCGCATGCTGCGGCGGCTGCAGATAGAGGCCGATCACGTCGGCGGCTTTGGGTTCGAAGTCCGGATCATCGGAGCGCATGTAGCGTTCGAACCGATGCGGCTGCACGCCGGCGCGTGTCCAGGCTGTCTGCACATGGTTGTGATGAATCTTCAGGACGCGCGCCAGCTTCCGCGTACTCCAATGCGTGCTGCCGTCTGGCGGCCGCTGCTGCGTCTTCGCGAGAATGCGCGCCTCCAGCGCCGGGGTCAGCACCGTCGGTTTCTGCCCCTGGTGCCGCGATCGCAGCCCGTCCA
>DASWBC010000211.1:0-2203 GCA_036390815.1 Gemmatimonadaceae bacterium | reverse complement strand
TCGGCGTAGACCGCTCCCTTGTAGAATCCAATGCCGGTGCCTCCGCCATTCTTTTGCGTGGCGTCGGGACCGAACCGCTTGATGATGTCGGCCTTTCCATCGTTGTTGGTGTCACGCAGCGCGACCAGGAAGCTGCCGGGATGTGTCGGCCCGGAATAGTATGGCCCGCTCCAGGTGTTGACGTAAACGTCGCCGTTCGGGGCGACAACGATGTGCCTCACGTGACCGACTGTGTCGGCAAACACAGTCGCGCAGAAACCCGGGGGCAGTGTGATGCCACCGTTGTCTCCGACGCATGCGGAAGTGCTTACGTTTTGCCTACTGCTGGCGACGGTCGAGTCGCCGGAGCTCGTCCCCTCGGTTTTGACGCACCCGGTCAGCGCGATCGCTGCGGCGGCGACGGCAAGAAACCGAGCAGGACCGCTAACCGCGCGCGCGCACTTTATTCTGTAAATCATTTCGACCTCTGCGGTGAGAGCCTGATAATTCCAGAGTAGAGGGGTCCGTACGTTCAACGCTTATTTGGCATCCTGCGTCCGCTCACCGGGCCGAGATCGATCATGAGGGCAATCACGAGTCCGGCAATCGGCCAGAAGGTCCAGTGCCCGCCGAACCAGTTGTGGACAGCTGAATACCAGAGGAGGGTCGTCGGAAGGAAGACGAAGCCTATGATCGGCCACAGAAGGTTGTCGAACACGCCGCGGAACCAGTGGGTGAAGAACCAGAGCAGCGCGACAACGAGTCGCGGAGCGGCCAGGGCCATCAGAGTCATGATGCAGGGCATCGGTCAGGATTCCTCGCGCGCTCGGCGCTTCGAAGTGGATGATGCAGAAGTGTCGATGATCCCGATTCTTGGTTTTGCCGCGTCGAGCTCCCCCCGCGTCTTCTCGTTTTTCAGGGGCATAGCATCCGCATTGTTCGTGCGAGCCGAGCCGGCGAGCCAGACGAGCCAGAGGAGAAGCGGCGGTACAGCAACGAGCAGCGCCAGCGTGAGGACGGAGATGGATCCGGCCCAGGCGGTCCGTCCGCTGTCGGTGATGGTGGCGCTCAGCATGCCATTGCTGAATCCGGCGTTGGCGGTTCCCTGGCCGTGGGGCTGTTGCGACAAGCGCCAGCCAGCGGCAATCGCTGGGCTAAGCTTGATGAGAACGAGTCCAAGCCAGTATGCCGACCATGCCAGGAGAAGGTACGAGGGGCGCCAGCGTCGGAAGGAAAGTCTCATCACGGATGTCGGAGGTTCGTCATCGGTCTTCTGAAAAATACGATTGGTAGCGGGCGCGTGTTGCGCCTCGGGCTATCTCGGCAGCGCCGGCGTCTCGCGCTGATCGGCGAGCAGCTTGGCGGAGAAGCGCTGCGCCTCGGCAATGCGCTCGACCTCGACGGCAATGGCATCTACCGACTGCTGAAGCTGGTCGAAGCGCTGCTCCATCTGGAAAACATTCGGCAGATCGCGCTGAGGTGTTTTCTTCTGGACTCCGCGAACGAGCCACACGGTAATGCCGGACAGCGACGCAACCATGAACACGATGATGACCGCGACCACGCCAAAGTTTGCAACATCAGGATCCATAGCGGACTCAGTAAAGGTTTGTCAGGATTCCCCACGTAGCATACCCTACGGAGCGCGCCCACACGGGTTTCCATGAGGCGATTCAAATTACTGAAGTCATGATCAAGCCGCGCGGCTACGACGCGATCGTCGTCGGACTGGGCGCCATGGGGAGCGCGACGCTCTTCCATCTCGCGCGCCGTGGTCTCCGAGTTCTGGGACTCGAGCAGTTCTCAGAGGGACACCAACTCGGCTCCTCTCACGGGGACAGTCGGATCATTCGCGAGACGTACTTCGAGCATCCTCTGTATGTGCCGCTTGTCCGACGGGCGCATTCACTGTGGCGCGAGCTGGAGGATTTGAGCGGCGCATCTCTGATGAAGATCACGGGTGGGCTCATGATCGGCCCGAGCGAGGGAATGGTGGTTACCGGCACGTTGCGAAGCGCGCGGGAGCACAATCTCCCACACGAGGTCCTTACTCCGGCGCAGGTTCATGAGCGATTCCCGGCGTTTCAGCTCGCGTCGAACCTGGTCGCGGTACTCGATCCACGGGCAGGGTACCTGGACCCAGAGGCGTGCAACAAGGCGCATCTTGGGGCTGCGCGAGCCGCAGGCGCGGAAACGCGATTCGACGAGCGTGTGCTCGAATGGA
>DASWBC010000210.1:0-8613 GCA_036390815.1 Gemmatimonadaceae bacterium | reverse complement strand
GGTTGTCAATCAGCCCGCCGAATAGCCCCAAGGGGAATCGAACCCCTCTCTGCACCGTGAAAGGGTGCCGTCCTAACCGATAGACGATGAGGCCGATGCGGAGCCCGAAGCATCCTCCATCCCATCAAATAGCGCTAACGGGATTCGAACCCGTGTTTGGGCCTTGAGAGGGCCCCGTCCTAGTCCCCTAGACGATAGCGCCTCATGCCTATCGTTTCTCTTTTCTTCCTATCCTCACTATCACATTTACCTCACCACGGGGAGTCGCGAGCGTCGCAATCGTTTTTCAACACAGGCCCGGCAGGACTTGAACCTGCAACCCCCGGTTTTGGAGACCGGTGCTCTACCAATTGAGCTACGGACCTAAAACCGCCCTGCAGCCACTCGATCAACTAACACGAACTGCGGACAACTGGGCTCCGCGTGCAATTGAACCGTCGTACTAGAGGGGTGGCTGACGGGAATTGAACCCGCAACCCCCGGTGCCACAGACCGGTGCTCTAACCAATTGAGCTACAGCCACCATGAAGCTTCGCCTTTGCTTCGAATTTCACGAACAGGCAGTCAAAAGGCGAAGCTGCATCTTAACCGCGTTCTACAATCGAATCAACCGCGACGAAGCGCGCTAAACGACAGCGCCGCGCAGCCTTACTTCGAGCGATCCATGTACTCGCCGGTGTTCGGGTTCACGCGCACCTTCTCGCCCGTGTTCACGAACTCCGGCACGTTGATCGTGACACCATTCTCCAGCTTCGCCGGCTTGGTCGACGCAGTCTTGGTCGCCGTCTTCATTACCGGCGCGGTATCGACCACCGCCAGCACCATCGAATTCGGCAGCTGAATCCCGATCACCCTTCCGTCGTAGTACTCGGCCTGGATCTTCATACCAGACTGCATCCACTGCGCATTGTCACCGAGCACCTCTTCCTCGATCTCCATCTGATCGTAGTTCTCGGTGTTCATGAAGTGGTACGTATTGCCGCCCTGATACATGAACTCGAGATCGTGCGTCTCCATCGAAGCCTTCTCGATGGTGTCGGCGGCGCGGAAGCGGTGCTCGAAGTTGTTGCCGGTGCGAAGATTCTTGAGCTTCGCCTGCACCATCGCGCGGAGATTGCCGGGCGTGTGATGGCGGAACTCTACTACACGGCACGGATCGCCCTGGAACACGAGGACCATTCCGCGCCGGATCTGGGTGGCAGGCATTGCCATATGCTTATTCCAATTACTGAGGTCTGAAACTGAAGATCGACGCCGGTTTGCTGCCGTCTGGCGTCGATCGATAAGGAGCGTAAACGCAAACAGCCTCGAAACTTAGCCGCTTTTCGAAGCTCGGTCAAGCTTCACGACCATAGGCTTCAGTGCTTTCCACACGTTGTCGGCGACGATTCGCTCTCCAGTCACGTTTGGATGAACGCCGTCGGGCTGGTTGAGTCGCGGAATTCCTGCCACCCCGTCGAGTAGAAATGGCAGCAGAGTGACATTGTCCTTCTTTGCAACTTCGGGATAGATCGCGTGGAAGCTCCTGGTGTAGGACACGCCATAGTTCGGGGGCGCTTCCATCTGAACCAGTGCGATCTTCGCCTGTGGCTGTTTCGCCCTCACAGCGGCGATCAGTTGCTCGAGATTAGCCCGCGCATCCTCTGGCGCCAGACCCCGAAGCGCGTCGTTCGCGCCCCCCTCGATCACCACCAGGTCCACTGGTGTGCGCAGCACCCAGTCGATACGCCGCACGGCACCCGCCGTCGTCTCACCCGACAGGCCGGCATTTACCACCTTGATTGGAACGCCCTCCGCCAGCGCTTTTTTCTCGATCAGCGTCGGATATGCCTGCTCCGGATCCAGCCCGAGACCGGCGGTGAGGCTCGTTCCGAAGAAAAGGACAACCGGACTGCGTATTGATACGGCATTGCTATCCACGGCCGTGGCCGATCCCGTTGCCTTTGCAACACTCGTGTTATCCTTCGTCACTCTTGAGTTCCTCGAGCTGTCCACATTTCCGCCCGATCCACACGCGACGATGCACGCGAGCGCGACCGCCTGAACCACCCGTCGTCCGTGAAACACCGGCCAAAACACAACCTCGTTCATGCTGATTGCCCGTGAAGTAACCAAGGAATACATGAGCGGCGAGCAGAAGCTCGCCGTGCTGCGGGACGTGACGTTCACGATACCGCAGGGGGCCTTCGTCGCAATCGTCGGACCTTCCGGCAGCGGCAAGACGACCCTCCTGGGACTACTCGCCGGTCTTGATACCCCGACACGCGGAACCGTGCTGCTCGACGATACCGACCTCGGAAAGCTATCGGAGAACGATCGCGCCCGACTGCGTGGCGAGAAAGTGGGCTTCGTTTTCCAGAGCTTTCAGCTGATCCCGACGCTCACCGCCCTCGAGAACGTGCAAGTTCCCCTCGAGCTGCGTGGCACTCCCGGTGCGGTCGAGCGGGCGCGCGACCTGATCGATCGAGTGGGGCTTTCCGGCCGAGGCCACCATTTCCCCACCCAGCTTTCTGGCGGAGAACAGCAGCGCGTCGCGGTCGCGCGTGCCTTCGCGAACTCGCCCAAAATCCTCTTCGCCGACGAGCCGACCGGAAATCTCGACAACGCGACCGGACAACGAATCTTCGAGCTCCTTCAGTCGCTCAACACAGACGGCGGCTCCACGATCGTGCTGGTGACCCACGAGCTCACGCTCGCGTCGAAGGCGTCGCGGATGATCAGGCTGCTGGACGGAGCCGTCGTGGAAGACACAGGCGCGGATGCCACGATCTCTGCGTGAGAATCCTTGAAGTGGTGAGCCGAGCCGCCGAGACCAGCCCGTGATCGGCATCTCGCGAAGCGTCTGGGGCCTCGCCTGGCGCGAGAGCCGCACCGCCCGCCGGCGGCTGCTGTTGTACATGTCGTCGATCTCCCTGGGCGTCGCCGCACTTGTCGCCATCGATTCATTCTCGGCCAACATCATCCAGTCGGTGAAGGATCAATCGCGCACCCTGATGGGCGGCGACGTCTCCTTCAACTCCTCCAAGCCGATTCCTCCCGCAGTCGACTCCCTCTTCGACTCACTAACGCGCCACGGGCTTTCATTCGCGCGCGTGACGACCTTCCCGTCCATGGCTGTGGTTCCGCGCACAAGCGGCACGCGCTTCGCGCAGGTGCGAGGCGTCACCGACAACTATCCGTTCTATGGCGGCGTCGTGACGGAGCCCGCCGGCCGCTGGGCACTCCTGAGGCAGGGTGCGAATGCGATCGTCGATCCGTCGCTCCTGACGTCGCTCAACGCCAGAGTCGGCGACACGCTCAAGCTTGGGTTCGGCACCTTCACGATCGTCGCCACCATCAAGGATGTCCCGGGTGCCGCCGGCATCGCCGAGATGCTCGGTCCGCGCATCTTCATTCCCGCGCGCTACGTGGCCGAGACACAGCTGCTGGTCTTCGGAAGCACCGCGGATAGGACGGTCCTGGCAAAGCTCCCGGCTGGCGTCGATCCCGACAAGTTCGTCAAGCCGTTCAAGAAGCGTGTCGAGGACCAGCAGGTGCGCATCCGCACCGTCACGCAGACCGAAATGGCGACCGAGGATGCAATCGAAAACCTCACGAGCTTCATCGGCATCGTTGGGCTCGTGGCGCTTCTGCTCGGAGGAATCGGAGTGGCGAGCGGGGTTCGCGCGTTCGTCGCGCGCAAGATAGACACTGTCGCGGTGCTTCGCTGTCTGGGCGCGTCGAGCGGTCAGGTCCTGACGATATATGTCGTGCAGGCAGCGGCGATGGGCCTGGTGGGCGCGGCCGCTGGTGCTGCGCTGGGCGTGGCCATCCAGTTTCTCCTTCCACACGTGCTCACCGATTTCCTGCCAATCGATGTGCGTGTAACGCTCGTGCCTTCGGCGGTGCTCACCGGACTCGCGGTCGGGGGATGGATCGCGCTCATCTTTGCACTGCGTCCGTTGCTCGCTTTGCGCAACGTCTCACCGCTTCAGACGCTCCGGCGCGACACCGACGCCGAAGTCCTGCGCATGCGGTGGACGGATGCGCCAAGAATAGTCGTGAATGCGGCATTGGTATTGAGCGTGGTGGGCATCGCGCTCTCACGGGCGCAAACGACCAGGCAGGCATTCGGCATGAGCGCGGCGACCGGCCTTGCGATCCTCGCTCTCGCTGCCAGCGCCGCGCTTCTCTCATGGGCCGCGCGCAAAGGACTTCGCACGCGTTGGCCGTACGTGGTCCGCCAGGGCGTGGCGAACCTCTATCGCCCCGGAAATCAGACCCGCGCCGTGACGCTCGCTCTCGGATTCGGCGCGTTCCTTGTGAGCACGCTATTTCTCGTGCAAAACAACCTTCTGCGCCGATTCACGACGGCGGCGGCCGAGTCACGCGGCAATGTCGTCTTCTTCGATGTGCAGCAGGATCAGGCAGCGGGTCTCGATTCCATCGTCAGAGGCGGAGGCCACGACGTGGTCCAGCTGGCACCTGTGGTCACCATGCGAATCGCGTCGATCAATGGGAAACGCGTCAGCGACATGGCCCCGATTGCCCGCGGGCAGCGTGGCCGCGCGTCGTGGGCACTCAGGCGCGAGTTCCGGTCGACCTATCGCGACAAGCCAGCCTCCAGCGAGACGATCGTCGCCGGCAAGTGGTTCAGCGACAGCGCGATCAAGGTTGCACGTGATACCGGAGAGATCTCTCTCGAGGAAGGAATTGCGAAGGAGCTGAACGTCAAGCTCGGCGACATTATCGCCTGGAACGTGCAGGGCGTGGAGATTCCCACGCGCATCACGAGCCTCCGAAAGGTCATGTGGACCCGCTTCGAGCCAAACTTCTTCGTCGTGTTCGCGGCGCCAGCGCTGAAAGGGGCGCCGAATCAGTACGTGCTGCTCGCGCAAGTCAAAGATCCCGCCGCCGTCGCGCTCCTGCAGCGCGAGGTCGTAAACCGGTTCCCGAACGTATCGAGCATTGACCTCACCGCGATCAAGCGAACGGTGGACAAGATCGTCGGGAGGGTGTCGCTCGCGATCCGGTTCATGGCGCTCTTCAGCCTGGCTGTAGCAATCCCGGTTCTGTTCAGCGCCGTGTCGGCAACACGGCGCGAGAGGATTCGAGAAGGCGTGCTGCTGAAGACTCTGGGCGCCACCCGTGGGCAGATCGCCCGCATCCTTCTCGCGGAGTACTCGCTGCTCGGCTTGATGGGCGGGCTGACCGGAATGTTGTTGTCGCTGGCCGGCGGCTGGGCCGTCGTGCGCTACATCTTCAAGACGCCATTCGCGCCGGCGATCTTACCAGTCGCGGGAATCGCGGCGGTGATCGTTGGACTGACGCTGCTCATCGGCCTACTCGCCGGCCGCGATGTGTTCCGGGAGACTCCCGTCACGGCGCTGCGGGATGCTTGAGGAATAGTCGGCGTCAGGAAGTAAAGGTCGACTCCAACTGCAAAATCAACGAGTTGCCCTCAGTCGCTCCTAACGCCCGCTCGCGCCGTCGTTGTCCCCGCCTACTGAACCCGCAGAACGTAGATATGCTCGCCTGAAAACTTCGCCACAGCGCCGGTGTTATCCAGGATCTTCACGTTCTTCGCCCCCGCGCCCGCCGCGACCGTCAGCCGGAAGTACGACCCGGTGCCCGATTGGTTCATCGCCGAGATGTTGTCGCTGCCGCTCCCGATGGACCGTAACGTCAATGGATAGCTCGCAACCGCTTGATTGAGGACTGCCTTCGCCACGGGCGGCATCACGCTGCGGAAATTGTACGAGCGGTATTGGTATTTCGGGTCGAGCCCCGCGATACCCAGGTGGTCGGCGTACATCGACACGAGCCATCCCTTCACCACCGTATCGATGGGCGATTTGGTGGCGGCGACGAAATTCGTGACTCCCGTATCCGGTCCCGCCACGAGTGCCCGCGTGAAGGTGCGTGGCAATCCGTTCGAGTAATTATCGGCCCCGTAGCGAACGATCGCCCAGGCCGCTCCCCTCACCGCCAGGCTCGTGTCGGCCATCGCGCTCATCGGCGAGAAATGGTCGGGCTGTGCCATCCAGTCGGTGAGGCGCGCGAGGTTCTGGAAGAAGAACGCGTTGAAGTCGTTGGCCTGCGAGCAGGGAGTGTTGCACGGAATGACGTCGTTGAACGTCAGCGTCTGGAGATCTCCGAAGCCGCGCTGAACGCGGCCGACAGCGTCCTCGGCGAAGTGGGCGAGCGCCTCATCGAGCCACGTCGCCTCAAAGTGATCCACCTGCGGGTTCTGGAGGCGATTCCCTGCGTTGATCATGTGCTGGAATTCATGCGCGATTGTACCACGTGTTCCCTGGCGCACCGAGCCTGCGCTACGCACGTTGCCGTATGTTATGCCCGCGGGATCAGGCGCCAGGAGATAGAAGATTTCCTCCTGGTTGCTCTCTGCACAGGCGCCCAATTGAGGAGTGGCAACGGGCGGGAAAAAATCACCCGCAAAGAAAAACCCGCCAACAAACCCGCCCGTTGTGCCCGGCGGTGTCAGTTTGTTGATCTGACCGGTGAACAGCATGATGATGTGGCCATCCCCATCGATATCGGTGGGAGTGTTGAAATACGCGGCGTCGGTTGGGTAGGTGATGTTGTCGAATTCATTCGTGATCGAGTCCAGCTGGGCCTGCGTGAACAGCGAAAGGGGCGGCCCATCGAGAGTGTCGACCATTAGAATGGCCTTTGCACTAACTGAGGCGACTACCGCTTGTGTCCGAATGAAATTGTTGCAGAGATCGTTGGTATTTGCATCCGGAACATTCACGTTGATCCTGTCGCCGACGGCTGGCACTGCGAATTGCGAAACCTGAGCGCTGCGGCGGGCAGAAAGCCGTGATCCGCTGAACGGGGTGGACGAAGTAAGTATGGTAAGCCCCGAGCGCTCGAATGCGCGGACCCTGTTCTCCACCGCTTCCTGTGGCGTCCGGGCGAGCGGAACCTGATTCAGATGAAAGCTCGACTGGGCCGCCAGATCGGCGGCCGCCTCGATCCCGAACACTCCGGTGGTCGATTGATCGGCCTTCACATTGAAGTTCGACACCACGTCGTGCGTAACACTCGTGTTTCCAACGATGATGATATAGTCGCGGGAGCCGGAGCTAGCGGGGAGGTTGATGCCGTTGGGAATGTCGGTCGGATTCAGAAGCCTCACATCGCCGACATTCATGCTGCTGATGTCGCTCGGATCACCAACGGGGGGCGTTATGCCGTCACCACCGCCGCCGCACGCGACAGCCAGGATCATGACAACGGGGACAAATCTCTTATTCACGCGGGACTCCTGGGCAGGGTTCGGAGGAAACTCCGGCTTAATACCCGCGAGCCGGGAAAAGAGCCTGGCTGGCGGTCCAATAATCTAAGGCCCACCCCCCTCGCGAAAACGGGGAGACCGGGCGTGTGGCAGTCATTCGGGCGCGAGCGACAGCATTTGCTTGCTCAAGGTCCCGGCTGTACATATGCTGAACCATGGCGACTGACGAGAAGCCTTCCCAGAACTTTCGCTCCCGCGAACAAGAGGCCACCCTGGGACTTCTCCGCACCGCCGATGCCGTGAAACGCAGTCTCGCGCAGGTGATCGCTCCTCACGGCATCACTCCGCAACAGTACAACGTCCTGCGCATCCTTCGGGGCGCCGGACCCGATGGAATTCCGACGCTTACGATCGGTGAGCGCATGATCGAGCAGACTCCCGGCGTGACACGCCTGGTCGACCGCCTCGAGCGAAAAGGGCTGGTGGCGCGCACTCCCTGCCCCAAGGACAGGCGCCGCGTCTTCTGTCGAATTACTGCCAAGGGTCTCGATTTGCTGAAGGAGCTGGACGATCCGGTAACCAGGTGGGATTCGCAGGCCGTGTCCGTCCTCCCGCCTTCGGAGCTCGACGTACTCGTTGATCTCCTCGACCGCGTTCGGGCCTCGAACTACTAGTAGGACACTCCTGATAGTTGGGCTCTCTTCATAGTAGGACACTCTTGACGAGCCTTGCCCTCTCGTGAAAAGTGCACGGATTGTTGACCCGAGGCGCCAGCTACCGTATCGTCCCGATCCGGCGCCCCGCCTCTTCGACCGCCTGGTACAGCTGGTCGAACGACTGGGTCACGAAGAGCACGTCCTGAAAGTGGTCGATCTCGAAGTGCTGGTTGAAAACCGCGTCCAGCGAAAACGGCCGGCGCTCGCACTTGGGGCCGAGGGCGTTCGCTGCATCCCCGTGGGAAGAGATCAGGCCGCTTCCGTAGACTTTTATCTGACCGTCCTCCCGGATTAGCCCGAACTCCACCGTGAACCAGAAAAGACGCGCCATTCGCGTGATGTCCTCGTCGTTCTGTGCGGCCGCGGCCACCTGACCATAGTGCTGGAGAAAGTCGGCGAAGACCGGATCGGCGTGTAGCGGGACGTGGCCGAAGACATCGTGGAAGATGTCGGGCTCAGGCAGGTAGTCGAGCTGCTCGCGGGTTCTTATGGTTACCGTCGTCGGAAACTTTCGGAGCGACAGGCACTGGAAGAACGCCTTGGCGGGTATGAAGCCGGATACCGGCACGGCTTCCCACCCCGTGGGCGGCGCCAACCGGCGATTCACTTCCGCAAGATCAGGAACCGTCTCCCGCTTGAGACCGATAATATCGGCGC
>DASWBC010000209.1:0-3354 GCA_036390815.1 Gemmatimonadaceae bacterium | reverse complement strand
GCATGTGGTCCAGTGCCTCGAGCATCATGAACTCGGCGCGCAGCAGTCCGACGCCGTCGACATCGCGCGCGGCCACTTCGGCAACGCGATCCGGCTCGGCGAGATTCACATAGAGCCGTGTCGCCGTGATGGGTGCGACGCCTGCGGTGCTCGCTTCCTTGCTGACCGTCGTCCGTGCTGGCACTGGTGCCGTCTCCGGCTGCGCGGCCGCGCCCAGGTCCACCGTGCCAGCGCCGCCATCAACTGTGACCAGCATTCCGGTGACGAGCCGCCGCGTCGCATCGTGGGCGCCGACGATGCAGGGAAGTCCGAGCTCGCGGGCGACGATCGCGGCGTGCGATGTCATTCCACCCGCGTCGGTAACGATTGCCGCCGCGCGCCTCATGATCGGAACCCAGTCCGGCGACGTCATGCGCGTCACCAAAATCTCGCCGCTCTTCATCGAGGCTTCGTCGGTTGGCGAATCGAGCACCCGAACCGCACCGGTCGCGCGACCGGGGCTTGCACCCAACCCATGGACGAATGGCTTGGCAGACGCGCCTGGTGTGACGCTTTCTCTCCTTGCACCGAGCGTCGTGATCGGCCGGCTCTGCGTCAGATAGACATTGGCGCCTTCGATCGCAAACTCCAGGTCCTGCGGCACTCCGTAGTGCTCCTCGGCGCGGCGAGCGAGTGTGCCCAGGATCTGGATCTCGCCCCCGGAGAGCACCGCCGCCTTTGCTCGCGGATCCCCCAAGAGGTCGATGCGGACGTTGGACTTTAACACATCATCCCATGTGAGCAGAAATTCCTTTTGCGCAATCTCCGTGACGATCGGCGCCAGAGACTGCTTGTCGAGCACGTGCCGATCTGGTGTTACGGCTCCCTGCACGACGCTCTCGCCCAACCCCCAGGCGGCCTCGATCACCAGATGTGACGGATCGCGAGTCGCGGGGTCGGATGTGAAGATCACGCCGGACTTGTCCGCATTCACCATCCGCTGCACGATGACGGCGACCGGCATCTCGATGGGCAGACCCTGCTTGATCCGATAGAAGAGCACACGTGCGCCAAACGTCGACGCCCAACAGGCCTTCACGCCTTCGATGAGCGCGCTCTTTCCCGATATGTTGAGAAAGCTCTCGAACATTCCGGCGAATGAGAATTGGGCGGTGTCTTCGGCCGTTGCTGACGAGCGCACTGCCACTCTTACCGGTCGCGTCTGACCCTTGAGCAAGTTGTCGTACGCGCTCTCGATCGCGGTGCGCAGGGAATCGGGAACGATGCCTGACAGGATCATTTGCCGCAGCGCACCGGCGTGGCGATCGAGCTCGGCCGGGTTGTCGGGATCGAGTCCTTCGAGCTCTGCGCCAACTTTTGGCCCGAGCTCATTGCTCTCGTAGAACTGGCGATACGCATCGATGCTGAGAACGAACCCAGGAGGTACAGGGAGTCCAGCGGCCGTCAACTCTCCGAGGTTGGCGCCCTTTCCGCCGAGTGTTGGAACGTCGGATCGTCGCGCGCTGGCGAATTCGACGATGAGATCGCTCGCGCGATGGGCGGGACCTGGCTCCGGCGCTGGGGCGACGGGTTCGGGTATCAGAGTGGTGGCCATAGTCGAATACTGTGTCGCGCGGCACAATGCGTCTGTCAGGAAGAGTCGGATCGCTTGTAGGCGTTTACCCGAAAAGACAGGCCGGGCGCATGAACATCATGGTTTCAGTCAGCTGGATTCGGGCGGCGGTATCATTGTGTTTGATATGAATCCCCGCCTCCACGCCAGAGCTTTGAATCGTTTTTTCGAGGAGCGTACTCGTGCCGCGGACATCGACGGCGCCTTCGATCCACATGGATGCGATTCCCACCTTGTCCCCGTTTGCGAGAGTCACCCGTATGAGAGTTTCTCTCCTATGGAGAAGGGCATCGCGCTATTCTCGACGGGTTAGCGCGTACCCGCACACACAGTCATGAAAGCGAGGACAATGAGCCCGAACAGCGCGGCTTGCACAACCCACCGCGGAATCGAGCCGAACCGGCTGCCATGAGTATTGAGAAAAGGGGGAGACGTCATGCATTCAAGATGCGCGAGATCAATGGAGCAAATATCGGGGAGCCCGGTGGAACTCTTCAGTAGATCGACCGTGACTTAGTGGTGAAAAGCCTTACGTGAGGAAAACTCTCACAAAAAACCAGCGCATCTCTGACGGACGGGACGCGAACGGTGTTGCAATTTCCGTCCATGGGATACTACGAGGAAGCTCCCCCGCGCCATGGACACCGGACACCGTCCGAGCTCGCTGAAGACGAGTTGCTAGGGGCGCTGCACGGAAATGTCTGCGTACCGGGGCAGACTCGAGAGACCGGCCCAACAGGCACCGAATCGGTGCGCCACAGCCACCTGGCAATGCTCCCCTGGGCCGACGCGCACCCGTTCGAATCCGCGCGGGTCAAGCGGCCGCCACCGAGCGAGACCACCGCCCGAACTCCAACCAAAACTTCTTCGCGGACCAAGAAGCCAAAGAAATCGAGACCCACCATGACAACCCAGACAGTTGAGACGCCAATCGCGGCACCCGCGACTGCTTCGCCGCAAAAGGGATTTCGTCGACTTTTCCGCTCCGGCACCTCCTTCAAGCTGTTGCTGGCAATTGAAAACGACGACAACGCACGAACTGCGATTGCCGTCGCCGACGCACTGGCCGCGCGGGGCGGCATCCCCAGCGTAGTCAGCGCCATCGAGGTGACGGTACCGATGGCCGGCAGTCCAGACTCCATGGTGTTCTACACCGAGGCTGTTCTCGGCGAGGAATTCCATTACAATCGGCGTCGGTCCCTCCAGGCCTTGATCGCCAGTGCGACGGGTAAAGATCAGGATTGGCCCATCACGAGCGTCATTGGAGAAGCTGCTCTTTGCATCATCGAGCAGCAGGAAACCCGGCACAGTGACCTCATCGTTATGGGTATCCACCAGCACGGAGCGTTCGAGCAGGCCATCGGTGAGAACACAGCAACTCGCGTCATGGGCAGAGCCTCTGTTCCGGTGCTCGGCGTGCGTCCCGCGTTGACTGGGCTGCCGAGGCGGATCATGGTGGCCACCGACTTCGGGGACGCCAGCCGCGAAGCCGCTCACATCGCGGCGAACCTCGCCGAGCCGGGCGGTTGTGTAATCCTCGTTCACGCAAGTCTGCCGTCAGCGATCGTCGAAGAAGGAGACGAGGGCGCTGCGCTCGTACAGCGTGAAGGCATTGAGCACGCCTTTCTCGACCTTGCTGCCGAGATCAGCGATGGCAAGTCGATTCGGGTTGAAACCGTCAGTCGTGAAGGCGATGCTGCCGCGCAGCTGGTAGCTGCGGCAAAGCTGATTTCGCCCGATCT
>DASWBC010000208.1:0-3655 GCA_036390815.1 Gemmatimonadaceae bacterium | reverse complement strand
CTGGTCACTACGGCTGGCGTCACGACCAATACCAATCAGCTGATTCGTATCGGACACGGTCCCAACAACGCGACGGCCAATCTCTACCTGAATGGTCAGCTCGCACCTGGCATTCGGGTCGCGATGACAACCTACTCCTCGGCTCGGCATCACAACGAGACGTGGGTAAAGGACGGCTATCTACTGATTGATGCTTCGCCTATCGATTGGGCGCCGCTCAACAACATCATGAAATACGTCACGATTCGCGCAGGACATTTCGAGATCAACTACGGAGATGCTCACTTTCGTCGCAGTGACAACGGCAACTCCATCCGTAACGCGCTTGTCGGCAACTATATAATGGATGCCTTCACGACCGAAGTCGGTGGTGAAGTCTACGTCCGCGCGAATGGTTTCCTGGCGATGGCCGGCGTCACGGGCGGCGAGGTCCGTGGGATGATCACGAATCCCCAGAAGCGGTCCCCGAGCTACCTGACCAAGATCGGGTACGACAAGCAGTTCAGCAACGATTTCCGCTTCCGTCTCACCGGCTCGGAATACGCGACGGCGAGCTCCGTGAGCAACACGCTGTTCAGCGGCGACAGAGCGGGGTCGCGGTACTACGACGTGCTGCAGAACACCAGCTCGACCGAATCCGCACAAGCGTGGTCCGGCGCGATCCAGCCGGGTCTCAGCAACAGCATTCACTCGGTTGTCGTGAACCCGTTCGTCCAGTTCAAGGGACTCGAGTTCTTCGGGAACTTCGAGAGAGCAAAGGGTCGCGCGGCCGGTGAAACGGCCAACCGCACCTGGAAGCAGAATGTCGAAGAGGTCGTATATCGCTTCGCTCCCGATCAGCGGCTGTTTGTCGCCGCGCGCTACAACACAGCGGCAGGACAGCTGACGGTAGGCACGCCAGATGTGACGGTTAAGCGCTCACAGGTCGGCGGTGGATGGTTCCTCACCCCGAACGTGCTCACCAAGATCGAGTTCGTGAACCAGAAGTACCTCGATTTCCCGACGACCGACATTCGGAACGGCGGGCAGTTCAAGGGATTCATGGTCGAAGGCGTCGTGGCCTTCTGACCGGACTGTGTGGCGCCGCGGCTGAGGAACAGCGCGGCGTCACCCAGCTCCACTCCTTCAGCTACACCGAGGATGCTCAAATGATTGATAATGCCGCAGCACTAAGTCCCCTCCCCGTCGAAGACGCTCCACTCTTCCGCGCGCTCGAGGGGCTTCGGCCGTGTGAGACGATTCTCACCGGCAACAATGTCGGACGAATCGCGTTTGCCTTGCAGGACAGGGTGAGCATCGTCCCTGTCCACTATGTGTATGAAGCAGGCTGGATCTACGGTCGGACGGCTGCAGGAGGGAAGCTCAGGGAGATTCTTCGGAACCGCCGGGTCGCATTCGAGGTCGACGAACACACCCGATTTTTTGAATGGCGGAGCGTGGTGGTCAGGGGCCCGTTGTACCTGATCGAGCCGGGTGTCGTCCCCTCGGATCAACACATCTACGCGAAAGCGGTGTCCCTGATCCGCCAGCTTGTGCCTTCGGCGCTCAGCGCCTCCGACCCCGTTCCTTTCCGCGATCAGCTCTTTCGCATTCGCGTGGTCGAGATATCCGGACGCACCTCGGAGCCAACCGGTGGCAAGAGACGCCTTCCCCGGTTGGAAAGGGCCACTCCCGAGGCCGGCGAGGCCGAGTCCGACGCGTCACTCTGCCGACAGGTCGAGAATGCACTGGCAAGTGTCTCGATCTCTCCTCGATCACAGATTCACGTCGATGCATTCGATGGTGTGATCGTGCTGACCGGTACCGCGGAAGATGCAGCCGAGCGAAGCGAAGTCGAAGCTGCAGTGCTTGCGATGACCGACGTGCGTGGCGTGGTGCAGCAGCTGGAGACAATGTTTCCTTCGCTGCAACAGCCAACCCCGGCGGAGGTTGCGCGCGAAGCCCTGCGACAGCTGCGGCAGGCGCCAGCCGTCCTCGATCCAGGAATCAAAGTTGTGGCTGAACACGGATGGCTCCGCGCGGAAGGATTGGCGAGCTCGCCAAGAACCCGTGATGAGGCTGTTCGCAGGCTCCGCGGCGTCAGGGGCTCGCGTGGCGTGATCGACAGGCTGCGCGTTATGGGGCCCGTGACTGCATAGCTCGTTTCCGATTGACGAAAAAGGAGATACGATGTCCGCTACAATGGTTGAAACGACGCGTAAGGTCGAGCTGGAACACCCGCGTCCAACGGCGGTGTTGATCGCGACCGACGGTACGCCCCAGTCTGACGCGGCTGTCGCAATCGCCCAGCTTCTTGTGCCCAACAACAAGCACGAGGTAAGGGTGCTCACGGTCGTTGATCGCGCGCCGATTCCCTGGGGAACGGTAGATCGCTCACTCGTGATGGACTACGAGCGCGGCCTCCGCGAGGAAGCTGACGCAAGGGCGAAAGCGCAGCGCGATCGGCTCGGAGACAGCAACTGGCGCGTCGAAATCCGATCCGGAGATCCGGCGACAACCATCGCTGCGCTGGCAAAGGAGTCACGGTCGCGACTCGTGCTGGTCGGACTCGGTGGTCACGGAGTGGCGGCGAGGCTCTTTGGAAACGAGACTGCGCTTCGGCTGATGCGAGTGAGCGAGGTGCCCGTGCTTGCCGTTGACGGCAAGCTCCAAACGCTTCCCACGCGCATTATGGTTGCCATGGACTTCAGGGAGTCGAGCATCGAAGCGGCGCGGCTCGCGCTCGAGATCGCGGCACCGGGCGCGACGGTAACGCTCGTTCACGTGGTTCCCTGGGAGCGAAAGGAGTATATCCCCGAACACTGGTTCAAAGAGCACCAGGCGAACGTCGCCGCCCAGCTGACCCGTATCGCGGGCTGGCTGAACCAGGGAAGCAAGCGACGGATTCATCAGAAGGTCCTGTACGGCAAACCCGGCCCGTCGCTTCTTGCTTGCGCCGAGGAGCTCGATGCGGACCTCATTGTCGCTGGAACGCACGGTCGAGGACTTTTGGGTCGCATTCTTGGCGGCGAGACGGTCGCCAAACTGGTTCGAGGCGCGCGGCGTTCCGTGCTCGTCTTTCCTTCGATTGCGGCGTTTCAGGGATTTGATAAGCCCGAGCCCGAGCCGGAGACAAAGGCCGTGGAGCAGCACTCGGACTGGTCGCAGACGCTCGATGATTTCTCGCGCAGGAATGCCGGTCGTCGTGGGCGGCTCGAGGTCGATGATCCAGCGGCTGGTGCGCAGGTCGAGATGACCGGCTATCGCTTTCTCGGTGCGGTGTACGACTCTCCCAGCGGACGCGCTCAGCTGATGTTTGGAAGTGCGGGACGAGACGGGCCGCACTTGGTGCGCGGCATCTCGAACATCAAGTCTGTCGAGGTCCTTTCTGGTGGGAGTGACAACAGGGACACGGTGTTGTCAATCGCCAGCGCTGACGGACAAACGCTGCTCTTGTTTGATAGCGACAAAGAGAGGCCTTGAAAATGTCGGCGCCGCTTCGCGATCTTGTCCCGGCCAAGGGCCCGGCCTCACACGAGGCCAGGCCCTACTCGCAAGCGCCGACGCCGCTGAGCGCGACCAGAAAGCCGTCGCAGCTGCCTTCCTCGCCGCTCTTCGCTATCGCGGGAATCCTTCTCGGCAGCATATGGCAGCTCGTTTTCAACCTTCCGCTTTT
>DASWBC010000207.1:0-5958 GCA_036390815.1 Gemmatimonadaceae bacterium | reverse complement strand
CAAGCTCAGTTACCTATTTCGGTTGTAAAATCGTCGCTGGTGACGGGCCTGGCCTAGGTACCTTTCAGGACATTCGAATATCCAATTCTTTTTCCAGGCGCCATTCTGCCGTTCTCTTCTCTAAAGCTTCATCCCAGTCTCCAACAAGGCCTCAAGGAACTGGGCTTTCAGCGACCAACTCCAATTCAAGCCGAGGCAATACCCGCTGCGCTCGAGGGGCGTGACATTCTCGCCTGCGCGATGACGGGAAGCGGCAAGACCGCCGCGTTCGTCCTACCGATTTTGCACCATCTGATCGCCAAGCCGCGCGGAAAAACACGCGCTCTGGTCGTTACTCCCACGCGGGAGCTCGCGGCGCAGATTCTCACTGCACTCGATTCGATGGCGGTTCACACGCCCATTACCGCCGCCGCGATTTATGGCGGCGTGGGCATGGCGCCCCAAGAGCACGCCATGCGCGCCGGAGTTGACGTTCTAGTTGCTACTCCAGGCCGCTTGCTAGACCATCTGAGCTCGTCTTATGCCAGTCTCAAGAACATCGAATTTCTGGTGCTCGATGAGGCCGACCGGATGCTGGACATGGGATTCCTGCCCGACATCAAGCGTATTCTCAAGATGGTGCCGGCCAAGCGTCAAACGCTCCTGTTCAGCGCGACGATGCCGCCGCCAATCGCCGCGCTCACGAGAGAGATGCTCCACAATCCACTCATGATCGACCTCGGCCGGCGCTCGCTGCCCGCGGTGGGAGTGACACAGGCGGTATACCCCGTCAAACAGGATCTGAAAAAGGATCTACTGCTGGCGCTGCTCGATCGTGGCGAAATGACGCAGGCGCTTGTGTTCACGCGCACGAAGCATCGCGCGAACCGTCTGGCTGAGCAGCTGGTGAAGCGAGGCATCAAGGCGGAACGGATTCATGGAAACCGCTCGCAGAGTCAGCGTACCGCGGCGCTGGCGGGGTTCAAGAACGGGCACTACAAGGTTCTCGTCGCAACTGACATTGCCGCGCGCGGAATCGACATCGAGGCACTCGGTCACGTCGTCAACTTCGATGTGCCGCAGGCGCCCGACGATTACATCCATCGCGTGGGCCGCACCGCGCGCGCGGGCGAGGTTGGTGATGCTTTTACTTTCGTCGCGCCGGACGAGCAAAACGATCTCCGGGCGATCGAGAAGGCGATTGGAAAGCGTCTGCCACAGATAACAATCCCCGACTTCGATTACAACGCGCGTCCGGAGGGTCGTCTCGAGATCCCGATCGGCGAGCGGATCGCCGCAATCAGGGGCAGGAAGGCGGATGAGCGGGCGCGATCGAAAGCCAAGGCGGCCCGGTCAGGTGGCTCAAACGGCTCACATCGCTCCAACGGCTCACACAGCTCGGGCAGCTCGGGCAGCTCACATGGCTCCGGCGGCTCGGCACGGTCAGGTAGCTCAGGGGGATCGGGCTCGGGTCGCTCAGGCTCAGGTGATCCGCGTCGAAGTGGTGGCCCGTATCGAAGTCGTCGCGGACGCTAGGCACCAAATCCAGCCTGCGGTCCGTCCGTGACTACAGATTGACGGTCTTCATCCCTCCTTCCGCATAGCGGTCGCCGGCGGCGACACCCTTTGGTGCCGCCGCGTCGATCCGCCTGAGATCGGACTCTGACAACACGAGGCTCAGGGCACCGACATTCTCCTCGACCCGCTCGGGATGCCTGGTCCCCGGAATCGGCACGATGTCGTCTCCTTGCGCGAGCACCCACGCCAACGCCAGCTGCGCGGGCGTGCACTTGTGCTCCCTGGCGATCTCCTCGACTCTCGCGACAAGCTCGAGATTCATTTTGAAGTTCTCGCCCTGAAACCGGGGGTTCTGCCGTCTGAAATCGTCCTGCGCCAGATCTTCGATTTTCTTGATCTGTCCCGTGAGAAATCCGCGGCCGAGGGGACTGTACGCTACGAAGCCAACGTCCAGAAGCCGCAACGCGTCGAGCAGGCCCTCCTCGGGATCGCGTGTCCAAAGCGAGTATTCCGTTTGCACAGCGCTGATCGGGTGAACAGTGTGCGCTTTGCGAATCGTGGCGATCGATGCCTCGGATAATCCGATGTAGCGCACCTTCCCTTCGCGAACGAGCTCGCCCATCGCACCGACGGTCTCCTCTATTGGCGTATTCTTGTCGACGCGGTGCTGATAGTAGAGGTCGATCGTCTCGACACCCAGTCTCTTGAGTGATCCTTCGCATGACTGGCGGACGTATTCGGGACGGCCATTGATGCTTCGTATGGTCGGATCTTTGGGATCGCGCACGTTGCCGAACTTGGTCGCGATGATGACGCGGTTCCGCTTTCCTTTGATCGCGCGGCCGACCAGCTCTTCGTTCTTGTAAGGGCCGTACATATCGGCGGTATCGAGCATGGTGATACCGAGCTCGAGCGCGCGATGGATGGTTGCGATGGATTCCTTCTCGTTGCTCGGCCCATAAAACTCCGACATGCCCATGCAGCCCAGGCCGATGCCAGATGTCTCGAGGCCCCGGGAGCCGAGACGGCGTGTCTTCGTGGTGGCGGGACTCATTTGAATTCCTGAAAAGTGGTACGTGAGCAAACGGATCACCGCAACAGAAACGCCGAAATGCCGCGAACGCAAGTTCAGCGCGCGTTATAGCGGTTCCGTGGCGCCCCTATCACTCTTAAGGCCATGCCGATTTCCCTCGCCGCGCGCAACGTCTCGCACCAATTCGGCAATGTCGTCGCTCTGGACGACGTGACCATCGACATTCCAGCGGGACGGGCGACAGCGCTTGTCGGGGAGAGCGGCTCCGGAAAGACGACGCTCCTTCGTTGCTTCAACCGCCTTGTGGAGCCGAAGAGCGGTCAGGTGATGGTCGGCGACCAGGATGTTCAACGACAGTCATCGGTATCTCTACGGCGCGGAATCGGATACGTGCAGCAGCACGGCGGGCTGCTCCCGCACTGGCGAGTGCTGCGCAACGTCGAGCTCGTGCCGACACTCCAGCGCATGCCCGACTCCGCCGAGGCAGCTCGGCACGCCCTGGAGCTTGTTGGGCTTTCCCCGGTGCAATTCGGCTCACGTTTCCCCCATGAGCTATCGGGTGGCCAGCGCCAGCGTGTAGCACTCGCGCGGAGCATCGCCGCTCGGCCGGGCGTAATTCTGCTCGACGAGCCATTCGGAGCACTGGACGCCATCTCGCGGGCCGAGCTCCAGGAAAGTTTCGACAATCTTCGCCGCGATCTCTCCGTCACTACGCTGCTGGTCACACACGACCTGGCGGAAGCCGGACGTCTCGCTGAAGAAGTGGTGGTGATGAGGAAGGGAAGGATCGAGCAGCGAGGGAGCATGCGAGATCTGATTCATGCACCGGCCACGGAATATGTCGCGCGGTTGATAGAGCGGGCGCGAGCGGGACTCGAGGCTCTGCGCGCGTGACCGGGATTCGATACTGCGCGCAAGTGAAATCGAGGCGACGAGTCTGCGCCTTGCTGATTGCTACGACGATCGTTGGTGGCGCAATGCCCGGTGCACTCGTCGCGCAACGAGAGAATCGGCCAGTGGTTGTGGCCTCGAAGCCGTTCGGTGAGTCGTATCTGCTGGCGGAGATGTTCTCGCAGCTGCTCGAATCACGCGGATTCAGCGTGGATCGGAAGCCAGGGCTTGGCGCAACCGAGATCGCATTCGGCGCGCTTCGCACCGACGCCATCGATGTCTACCCCGAGTACACGGGGACGGGGCTCATCGCGATTCTTCACGACACGTTAACCGATTCTGTCGCTGGCGATCCTAGGGCAGTATTTGCGCACGTCGCCCGCCGATTTGTGAATCTCTACCATGTGCGCTGGCTCCCGCCGCTCGGCTTTCAGAACACGTACGCGATCGCCGTCACGCGATCGACGGCAAGCCGCTACCATCTTCGCACGCTCAGCGATCTGGCGCGCGAGAGTCCGCATCTGACGGCGGGGTTCACCGCTGATTTCATCGGGCGAAGCGATGGACTGGTCGGCCTGTCTCGTGTCTATGGATTGAGACCTCGCGCTGTGAGGCCACTGGCGCCGGCGGTGAAATACCAGGCGCTCTCATCGGGCGCGGTGGATGTCATCGACGGCTATTCGACCGATGGGCTACTCGCCCGCTACGACCTGGTCACTCTGATCGACGACAAGCACTTCTTTCCTCCATACGAAGCGGCCGCGCTCGTATCCAGTCGACTGGACAGTCAAATGCCTGGCGCAGTCGCGGCGCTTACGCTTCTGAGCGGGCGCCTGGATGAGCAGACGATGCGCCAGCTCAATCGTCGGGTGGAGGTGGACGGCGAAGATGTCCAGCGGGTGGCAAGCGACGAGCTGGCTGCGCTTGGGCTCTCCGGCGCAACGCATGATGCGGCCGAGGCGAAAGTGGCGCCATCGGCGCAGCAGTCGGGATTCATGGAGTATCTATGGGATCGCCGGGCGACGATAGCGGCGCTCCTGGTTCGGCATCTGGAGCTGGTCGCATTCGCCCTGTTAGCTGCTGTCATCATTGCGGTTCCACTGGGACTCGGGCTCGAACGAACTCGACGAGTCGCGGAGCCGACAATTGGCGCACTAGGAGTACTGCAGACGATTCCAAGCATCGCTCTGCTCGCGTTCATGATTCCACTGCTTGGTATCGGAGTCGTCCCGGCGCTGGTGGCGCTCTGGCTGTACGCGCTTTATCCGATTGCGCGCGGAACCTATACGGGAGTGCGTGACGCTGATCCTGAAGCGGTAGATGCCGCTGAAGCGCTTGGCACCACTCCAACGCAACGATTGTTGTGGGTACGCCTCCCGCTCGCGGCGCCAGTGATCATGGCTGGCATCCGCACTGCCGCCGTCATCACTGTGGGAGCGGCGACGCTCGCCGCGTTCATTGGCGCCGGAGGCTTGGGCGAGCCGATCGTAGCGGGTCTCGCTCTCGCGGATACTCGGATGATTCTTTCCGGTGCACTTCCGGCCGCGGCGCTCGCCCTCGCTGTGGACGGCGTCCTTGCGATCGTGGAACGCCTCGTCACTCCGGCCCACCGGCGAAAACGATTCTGGAGACGGCGAACCAAAAGTCCGAACGTCGCAATCGCTCCGGCGATCTAGCTCTGTGTAACCAGCGCTCGGCAGGCCGCGGTGGCCGAATCGAGGAACTCGCGGACCTGTCGCTCCTGAGCGGATGCGGCGCCGAACTGGGATCCGGGAAGAACCGGCCCAACCCATTCGTTGGTGTGCCAGGTGCCGTTGCCCCACAACGGGCGTGATTGAGCACGAGACGCAGCCGGTTGCGGGCTCATGTTGAGATAGAAATACGGCTCGTCGTAGAAATCGTCGCCCGGCTCCAGTCCCATTCCGATGGTGCGACCGGGGGCGACCTTGATGAGCGTCGCGAGGTCGAAATGCTGCGGCCAGCACCGGACTTCACTGGCTCCTCGGGTTTTTCGGACAACCGAGCCGAGGAGCGTGGCGGCGTTCGAGAACCATTTCGAAAGCTCTTCGAAGAGGGTCGGCGCGCTCGCATCGAACGATTCTCCGATCGCTACTTGATGCGCTGCTATCTCATAGTCCCGCCGGAGCGTGTAGCGCGATGGGTCGGCACCGAGATCTTTGATTTGCGAGCGAATCCACTCAGTCGCGTCGGTGATCGTACGCCCATGGAGCTTGTATTCCGCGATCGGCTGATTGTCTTCGGTGACTATCAGCAGCGCGAACTTGGACGGCCTGGCGCCGATCCGGAACGGTCTCCCCGTCGGAATCACGCGTGAAAACAATCCGGCAAGAGAAGGCACCCACTCCAGATTGGTGTGGCTTTCATCCGGACGATGCTCAAGGAAGGAAATCCCGGCGGCGGCTCCGAACTGCGCCGCGTGGTGCAGCTGCAACCGGCAATCTGTAAGCTTCGCGGCGTCTTCGGGTCGAACTGGCTGCCAGGTCCTGGGGGAAGAGCGGTACGGCTCGGCAGCGCTT
>DASWBC010000206.1:0-5353 GCA_036390815.1 Gemmatimonadaceae bacterium | reverse complement strand
AAGCTGCCAAAAGGTTGCGGAAAGGCGGCGACGAGCGCAGCGATGACCCGCTTTTGTACTGTTGTCTCATCGCCGGTTCCATCTATCAACTTGATTGGTCCGCACTCCCGATGGGAGTCCTGCCACTTTTTGTCCGCGAACTGGCGGAAGGCGCTCGTGACTCGCTGGTGAAAATCGTCGCCGGACCTTTCCATCCTGTCGCGGGCGCCACGAGCATCAGCGCGGCCCAGGCCTTCAGCGGCCGGCACGTCGAGGAGGAGGGTCAAGTCCGGAACGAGGCCGCCCGTCGCCAGACGGTTGGCCGCGCGTATCTCGGGCTCAGGCAGTCCGCGACCAAAGATCTGGTACGCGTAAGTAGACAGAAAGAATCGATCGAGCAGAACAACCTTGCCCACGGAGAGCGACGGGAGGATTCTGCCGGCGATCAGCTCCGCCCGAGACGCCATGAACAGCAGCGCCTCGGCCGCGTCAGTTATCTCGTGCTCGCGATGCAGGAGGATCTCCCTGATGGCATCGCCAGTGGGAGTCCCGCCCGGCTCGCGCAGCGAGACGCAGGGGACGCGGGCAGCCGTCAGACGCTCCCCCAGCAGACGGACCTGCGTGCTCTTGCCGGCGCCCTCGGCCCCTTCGAAGACGATGAGCTTTCCGCCCGGCATTCTCAGCCGAGCGTGATGATCGGGCTCGCCGCGCCCTTCTTCATGCCGTCCATGATCCACTGATTCACGCGGAGCATCAGCTTGTCGAAGTTTTCCTGCGCTGAGACAGCGCGCTGGTAGGCCGGCTGACCCTGGATTTTTTCGAGCATGCTGTCGAGCTGTTGCTCCATTTCCGGCGTGGGATTCTCGCCGCGCTGGATCAGCTGCTGCGCTTCAGCTCGCAGCTTCTCCATCTGCTGAAGGAGCACGACGGCGTCACGATCGTCGTTGAGCGCTTCGCTCGACCGCTTGAGCGCCTGGTATTCGGTACTCTGCCCGATCAGGCGCCCCAGCTCCTTGCCCTTTTCTTCCAACATCGTTTCTCCTTTCTGGCCTGCGCGGGGCTAGACGCGCCGCGCGAATACGAAGCGCTCGCGGCCGGTGAGGTCGAGCAAAACTTCGATTTCGGAATACCGCCCATCGACCGCAATCATTTCGGCGACCATTCCAGCCCGGACGGTATCCACCTCGAGGGCGAGGAATCCGCCGCGCGCGAGCGCGTCCGGCGATTGAGCGACAAGCGCTCGAGTAACCGACAATCCGTCCTGCGCGCACAAGAGCGCCAGGCTCGGCTCCCAGTCGCGAACATCCGCGGGCAGCTCCGCGATCTCGGCAAAGCTGATGTACGGTGGATTGCAGACGATCGCATCGAGTTTCTCGCCGCGAAGGGGGGCGAGCAGTGAACCGTTGCGAAACTCGATCGGCGACTTCAGAGCCTTGCCAAATGATGTCGCGTTGGCTGCGGCGACGTTGATTGCGTCGAGCGACACATCGGTCGCGACGACGCGCTCGAACTCTGCCTCGAACGCCAGTGAGAGCGCAATCGCGCCCGAACCCGTTCCGATGTCAGCGATGGTGCGGGTTTTTGAGGTGCACCGCTCGAGCACTCGATCCACCAGGACTTCTGTTTCGACGCGCGGGATCAGCACGCGCTCGTCGACGTCGAGCGTGAGGTGTCTGAATGAGGCGCGTCCGACGGCATAGGCGAGGGGCATTCCGCCCGCGCGCCTCATGGCGGCGCGAATCACCGATCGTGCGACCTGCGGAGTCGCATCGGCAACGGCGTTAGCCGCTGCCCAGAATTTCGGCACATCGAGGACGGCAGCAACGATCTCGCGCGCCTCGCGCTGCGCTTCTGCCACGCCTTCGGACTCGAGCATGGCAGTGCATCCCGCCAGCAAATCGCCGATGGTGCCGATCGGCAGCGTAGTCGGGAAGAATGGCGTACCGCTCTTAATCACCAAGTTTTTCCTCCACGTCAGCGACCTTGAGCGCGTCGATGAACGGATCGATGTCTCCGCCGAGCACTTTTGTCAGCTCGTGGAGTGTCAGGTTGATGCGATGGTCAGTGACGCGGTTCTGCGGATAGTTGTACGTCCGGATCTTTGCCGAGCGATCGCCGGTGCCGACCTGGGTTTTGCGCAGGCGGGAGCGCGCGGCTTCCTGCTCCGCGATCTTCGAATCCAGAAGACGTGCGCGCAGCACTTCCATCGCCTTGAGCTTGTTCTGAAGCTGGGACTTCTGGTCCTGCTGGCTCACCACTATTCCGCTGGGGATGTGGGTGATGCGGACGGCGGAGTCAGTGGTGTTCACGCTCTGACCGCCGGGCCCGGAGGAACGAAAGACATCGATGCGCAGATCCTTGTCCTCGATCTTGAGATCGATCTCCTCCGCTTCGGGAAGCACGGCGACGGTTGCGGCTGACGTGTGAATACGGCCCTGACTTTCGGTGACGGGAACGCGCTGCACGCGGTGGACTCCGGATTCCCAGCGCATGACGCCGAACGCGCCCTCGCCTTTGACCTTGAATATCGCTTCCTTCACACCGCCCAGGGTGCCATCGGATTGCGATATGACTTCGATGCGCCAACGCCGGCCTTCGGCGAAGCGCGTGTACATGCGGAGGAGATCGGCCGCGAATAATGCGGCTTCGTCACCGCCGGTGCCACCCCTGATCTCGACGATCGCGGGGCGATCGTCGAGCGGGTCATGGGGAAGGATGGCTGGCTTTATCCGGTCGAGCAACGCGCTGATAGACGCCTCGAGGCGCACTACCTCGGCCTTTGCTTCCGCTGCCATTTCGGGGTCATCAGAGTCGGCGAGCTCGCGCGTTTCGGCGAGCTCCTGCTCGTATCTCTGGAGCTTGTTTCCCATCTCGACCAGCGACTGAAGATGGTGGTGCTCCCGGCCCAGCGCGGCCATGCGCTGCTGGTCCCTTACAGTCTTCGGATCGGAGAGCTCTCGCTCTACCTCAGAGGCACGCTCAATGGCGTCCCTGAGCCGGTCGCGGAGACTCAGGTTTCGGTGCTAGGCGCAGCCGCAGACTTGCCGTACTTCTGACGGAAGCGCTCGACGCGTCCCGCGGTATCGACGAGCTTCTGCTTGCCCGTGAAGAATGGATGGCAGTTGGAGCAGATATCCGTGTGGATGTCTGCCTGGGTGGAGCGGGTCTGGAATGTATTGCCGCAGGCGCACCGTACGGTGGCGGTGGCGTAAACTGGATGAATATCGGGCTTCATGGGACCGTCTCGGAGGTTTTCGTGGGTAGCTTTGAATTATAGCTAAGCCGGACTCCTCAAACAAGTTAGCAGGGCATTCTGGTATGGGTCACTGACCCACGACCAGTGTTCGAAGATCCGGCCTGACTCTGTACGCCTCGAACCGACGGTGATCTTGCCTGACCTCGTAGGAATGCCGGTCGAGGTGCATCTTACACCAATGAAAGCACGAACGTTCATCGCCTCGCTCTCTCTTGCCAGCACATTCGGCGTGGCAGTCTACGCGCAAGCGACCCAACCCACAACGGTTCCATCGCCTGCCGCAGCGGCTCCCTCCACCGAGCCAGGCTCAAATCTCACGGTTTACCTGCTCACGTTCGGTTGGGGCGACGTCTCATGGGAGCGATTCGGCCACAACGCAATCTGGATCAAGGATCGCACGCGCGGAACGGATATTACGTACAACTGGGGGATGTTCGATTTTGCGCAGCCCAACTTCGTCTGGCGGTTCGTCACGGGTGACACCCGATACTGGATGGAAGCGTTCAGTCTCGACGTCATGGTGGCAGCCTACAAACGCGAGAATCGCTCGATCCTCGCTCAGGAGCTCAACCTCACTCCCGCCCAGCGGCTGAAGCTGCAGCAGTTCGTTCAATGGAACGCGCTGCCGGAGAACAAGTTCTACCGCTACGACTACTATCGCGACAACTGCTCGACGCGCCTTCGCGACGCAATCGATCACGCTCTCAGCGGGCAGCTCCAAACCGCCACCGTGTCGCGAATGACATCGGGAACCTATCGCTGGCACACGCAACGCCTCATGACGGGCGACATCCCGCTCTACACGGGCGTTACGCTCGCGCTCTCGGCTCGCGCCGACAAGCCGCTCTCCATATGGGAGGAGATGTTTCTTCCGGTGCGAATGGCGAATGATCTGCGTACAGTCAACATTGCCGACAGTACTGGCGCGCAGATTCCGCTCGTTCGATCGGAGACGGCAATGTTCACCGCTGGCCGTCCCCCGGAGCCGGCGGTGCCTCCCTTCTATTTCCCGCTGTTCGTCGCTGTCGGAATCATCTTCGCTGCGGCGCTGGTCGTCCTGGTGAGAACCGCGGAAGGCGGATCCAGGATCGCCATGTTCGCGGCGACGGCTCTGGCCACGCTATGGAGTCTCATCGCCGGACTGGGCGGGCTTGCGCTCTTGTTTGCCTGGGCGTTCACCAGGCACAACTTCATGGGCGGGAACGAGAACCTGATGCATTTCGATCCGCTGTCGATCGCGCTGGTGGTTCTCATACCGCTCTCGATTTACGGGCTGCGCGGAGTCAACAGAGCGATAAAATTCGCGGGCTTCATCGCGTTGCTCTGCCTGCTCGGATTCGTGGCCCAGGGAATTCCATTCTTCAGTCAGAAGAACGGAGAGATCATCGCCCTCGCGCTCCCGATCAACCTGGCCGTGTGGTGGACGGTCTTCCGTCTCACCGCCTACAGGCGGACTTCCTTCCCTTCTTCCGCCGCCTTGTAGATCGCCTCCATCAGCTTGATGACGATCAGCGCATCCTCCGGCGGGTCGTAGGGAGTCGTCTCGTTGACGACCGCGATGAAGTGCGCGAGCTCAGCCCGATACGATTGCAGGAACGCGCTTTCTCGCGCCGCCGCGCCGCTCGGCGACACATCGGTCGGCTTGCCATTCAACATCTTTACCACGCGGAGCGGCGCGAGCCGGGCGCTCCCACGACTCGTGAGCGCCTCGAACCACCAGCGTTCTTCCTGTCCGACGTAGGACCATGAAACATCGAAGCTGAAGCTCATCCCGCCGGCGCACTCGACGTGCACTATCATGGAATCTTCGACGGTGGCCGTGCCACGGGTTCGATCCATGTGCGCGGTCACTCGAACCGGCTCCGGGAAATCGGCGACCCAGAGCGCGAGATCCACCAGGGGGTAGCCGTGCTCGAAGAACGCGCCTCCGCCCGCCTCGGGCCGTCTGAATCGCCAACCGGTGCGACTCGTCGCGAATTGGTACTGCCCCGCCCTCACACCGAAAAGGCGTCCCAGCTCTCCGCCCTGCAAAAAGCGATAGAGCTGCTGCACGTCACTGCGAAAACGGTGATTGTTGCCGACTACGACCTTTTTCCCAGCCTGCTTCGCGGCCGCGAG
>DASWBC010000205.1:0-2412 GCA_036390815.1 Gemmatimonadaceae bacterium | reverse complement strand
CCCATCATCGCCGGCAGCGAGGTGAACGACAATCCGTTCGCTCCCATCTCCAAGTACGGGAAGAATCTTCTCAACGAAGCGGGAGACGACACGCCGATCGCATGGCTCGATCTGGATCAACGATACGTCGAGAAGCTCGCTACGCCCGACGTCACGGTAGCCGACATCATCGGCGACCTCGATCCCATCAAGGCCGCTCGCGGAGGACACATCCTCGGCGACGAGCTCACGATGCATTACGGAATGCTTCCGCGGTCAAATCGCGGAATCTTCGCGCTCAACGAGCTTCCTGATCTGGCCGGAAAAGTTCAGGTCAGCCTGTTCAACATCATGCAGGAAGGCGACGTCCAGATCAAAGGCTATCCGGTCCGGCTGCCGCTCGATGTCATGCTCTGCTTCACCGCCAATCCCGAGGACTACACCGCTCGCGGCAAGATCATCACGCCCCTCAAGGATCGCATCGGCAGTGAGGTGACGACGCATTATCCCGAGACCGTCGAGCTCGGCATGTCGATCACGAATCAGGAAGCGTGGACGGCCCGCGGGGCCGGGAAGGTGCGCGTTCCGGACTTCATCGCCGAGGTTATCGAGCGCGTCGCGTTCGAGGCACGGAACGACAAGCGTATCGACAAACGCTCCGGGGTCTCTCAGCGCATGCCGATCTCCGTTCTCGAGAACGTCGTGTCGAATGCGGAGCGGCGCGCGATCCAGACGGGTGAGCGCGACATTGTCCCGCGCATCGCGGACATTTACGCGGCACTGCCGGCGATCACGGGCAAGATCGAGCTGGAGTACGAAGGTGAGCTCGTCGGTGGACACGTCATCGCGCGCGAGCTGATTCGCCGCGCGGCCGATGCGACCTATCAGGACCGCGCGGGCGGCGTGAACACCGACGAGATCATCATGTGGTTCGATGTCGGTGGCGCGCTTCAGGTCACCGACGATGTACCGGTCGACGCCGTCGTCGAAGGATTCGGAAGCATCCCGGGATTGATGCAGGTCGTGAACACCGTGGGCCTGGCGCCGATGGACGATCTTCCGGTCCTTGCGGCCGGGTGCGAGCTGGTACTCGAGTCTCTCGTCGCGCGCAAGAAAATCGCGCGATCGGATGCAGGCACTTACGGCCGGGCCGTCGAAGAGAAGCGCCGCCGCCCATATCAGGACTGACAGTTGCCGATTCTCACCGTCTCGCGGCTTTACGGGTCGGGAGGCTCTGAGGTTGCCGCCATCGTCGCGAAAGCTCTGGGCTGGTCGCTGCTCGACAATGCAGTCGTTGATGCCGTAGCGGCCCGCATGGGATTGAGTGTGGCCGAGGTGCAGGCGCGTGAGGAGAGGGTCCCGTCACTGGTGGAACGACTGACCTCGGCGATGGCGATGGGCTCGCAGGAGTGGATGTCGCCCATCGCGGACGCGAAGCGTCCGACCGACGAGCAGCTGATCGAAGTCACCAGGCACATCATCGAGGAAGCGATCCTGCGCGGCCCGCTGGTCGTCGTCGGGCGCGGCACGTGGGAGATGCTGGCCGAGCGAGAGGACACGCTCCACGTGTTCTGCTACGCGCCGCGGAAGGCGCTGATCGCGCGGACGATGAAGCGCGAGAGCCTGGGAGCTGAAGAAGCTGCGCGCCTCGTCGATGAGACCAACAAACAGCGCGACCAGTGGGTGCGGCTGCATTGGGAGAGGGATCGGCGAGCTTTGGAGAATTACGATCTCAGCGTGAACACCGAGCGATTGGGCATTCAGGGTTCCGCTGAACTGATCGTGAGCGCGGCGAAGAGCCGCTTCAAGCTCTAAAGAAAAAAAGAACGGGATCCGAGATCTCAGAAGCATAGATCTGAGGACATTAGGCACCGCGCTCGGACCTCACGCGGTGCCCTTCCTGTGTATACGGTAGGCTAACCGCATCGAACGGTCGAAGCGCAGTGACTACCTACTAAGATCTGCGCCGCTCAGATCTCGGATCCCGTTCTGTTTGTTGTCCTATTTTGGGTTGGTCGCCCAAATCGTTGACTCGGTGACAAACCCGCGATCCTCGGTCTCGAGCATACCTACGATCACCCTGGCGATGTCCGACGCGTGCAGCTTGGTCGGATTTTCTGCGGTTGTATGCGTTGACTCGCCCTCGCCGAAGCTGGTCTGAACCTCGCTCGGATTCACCTGCATGACGCGAATGTTGTGCTGTCGAAGCTCCGCCCTCCAGCATTCGGTCATTGCATGCACCGCGAATTTGCTGGAGCAGTACGCCGTGCCGTTGGCGAATCCGCGCTGCCCCGCGGTCGAGGAGATGTTCACGATGTTTCCGTAGCTGCGGCCGACGAAATGCTTCGCCGATTCCCGCGCCACGAGCATCGCTCCGAGCACGTTTGTCTGCCAAACGCGGAAGAACTCGTCTCCCGTCAGATCGAGCAGAGG
>DASWBC010000204.1:0-5468 GCA_036390815.1 Gemmatimonadaceae bacterium | reverse complement strand
CCCACCACGGACGGTATCACCCCGAGGAACAGCCGGTGTGAGATCTTCATTGGGCCGGAGCCTTGCTCGCGCGCTTGTCGTCGAACGAGACGACCAGCACGTCGATATCCATATCGTTGTTGACGAGCTTGTCGACCACGGAGCCGCCGGTGACGTGCTGCCACCAGTTTCGTCTGGATTGTCCCGCGACGATGAGTGTCACTCCGTGCTCGACGGCGAACTTGGTAAGGGTTTCCGCCACATCCGTCCCTTCGAGCTTCACGACTTCGGCGCCCATGCTCTGTGCTTTCTGGATGTTGTCGACCAGTTTCCGCTGCACGGTGGCGTCGATGCGGTCGGCCCGCTCATCGGGAGTTTGGACATAGGCGCAGTACCAGTCGAGATTGAGCCGTCCCGCGATTCGACTCGCTTTCCGCAGCAGCTCCTCGGTCAGCGTCAACTGGCTCGGGAGCGCGACCAGAAGCCTGTCGACGGTGCGTACCGATTGCGGCGTCTTTCTCACGTCGCCGCGGGCGATGCTCTCCCTGAGCCGGTCGACGTTGCTCGCCACTTCGCGGAGCGCCAGCTCGCGCAGGGTGGTGAGATTCTCCTCGGTGAAGAAATTCGCCAGCGCTGCCGGAATCTTCTCAGCCCCGTAGATCTTCCCGTCAGTGAGCCGCTGACGGAGATCCTCGGCGCTGATATCGAGGTTCACGACCTGGTCGGCGTCCGTCACCACCCAATCCGGAATCGTCTCGCGGACGGTCACGCCTAGCGTCTCGGCGATGATGTTGTTGAGCGATTCGAGGTGCTGGACGTTGACGGCGGAGATGACGCTGATTCCCTCGTCGCGGAGAAGCTCGACATCCTGCCAGCGCTTGGCGTGGCGAGAGCCGGGCACGTTGGTATGCGCGAGCTCGTCGACGATCACGACTCCTGGTGCGCGTGCGATTACGGCGTCAATGTCCATCTCCTCGAGCGTCACTCCTCGATACGCGATCTGTCGGCGCGGAATGACTTCCATGTCCCCTATCTGGGACGCCGTCTCCGCGCGACCGTGGGTCTCAACGAATCCCACGACGACATCGATTCCGCGCCTGCGAAGATCGTGCGCTTCCTGAAGCATCCGGAAAGTCTTGCCTACTCCCGCCGCCGAGCCGATGTAGACCTTGAGCTTGCCGCGCTCGCGGCTCTTGAGCAGCTCGACGAATTCGGCGGTTTCGGCCAGCGGCGTTTCCCGCGTCTCAAAAGGCGCCGCCGCATTCCCGTATCCCTGTTTGAGGTCGTCGGGCATGCGCGGACCGAGCTCCTCAGAAGGTGAGTGCGAGGGAAGTTACGAGAAGCGTGTTGCTTTTGGCTGTTCCTGTGGCGGCCGACCGGCTTGGGAAGACCGGGTCGCCCGCCCATGTCCCGCGCAGCTCATTTCGCCATAGAACCCGTATCGGACCGACGGGCGTGACATCGACTCCCAGGGAGGCGGTGGTCGCCTTGAATCCACCTGGCGACCCCGTCACGACTATCACCTGATCCGGATCCTGATACCGTTCGAGACGTCCAGAGACTGCAACATCCGGTGCAACCTGGAGCTTGCCGATGAGGCCCGTTGACCACCACGAGGAGGTCCCGGCATTCTGCGCCTTCTGCTGTGTCCCGTAGTCGAAGTTTCCCTGTAGCGTGAGAGCCGGCGTCAGCCCGCTTTTGAATCCCAGGCCGTTGAGGACGCGAAGGCGATTTGATGCCGCCTCATTGCCCACGAAGTTGTAATAGGACAGTGTCGTGCTCGAGCTACGCGCGTAGTCGAGCCGTGCGCCAACCGCCTTGTCCTGGTTGTTCTCCGAGACATTCTGCCAGCCGTTCACAACGGTGAAGAGCGCGGACAGCCTGGGCGTCGCTTGCCACGTCAGCTTGACGCCACTCTCATAGTAAGGCGTGTAGTCGGCGCTCAAGGAGCGGGTGTAGGTAAGATTGTCGCGAGAGATGAAGCTTTCCATACCGATGTGCGACAGGAAGATTCCTCCGTCCACCCACAACGATGGGCTGATCTGATATCCCGCCACTGCTTCCTGGATGAAGCGCGAGAGGCTCGGGCCGCTGAGCGCTCCAATAGCCGGCTCTCCGGCGTAATTCGATTGCACCGAAGTCCCGGCCTGGAGTGCGAGCCGGCCCCGTAGTCGCGGGCCGCTCACTTTGGCCTCGATGTAGGCGAGGTTCACGTTGAATTCGTTGTGTCGCGCTGCCTGGGTGGTAAACAGGCGGTCGAAATTCAGAGGGCGGCCGAAATCATACGCGTAGTAGCTGTCGACGAACGCGCCGAAGGAAACTGTGACCGCCGTGTCGGGCGACGAGTGAGCGGCCGTCGCTGCAGCTGCAGTTGCCGCAGACGGTCCTGGCGTTTGAGCCCAGGCCACCCGTCCGGCAAATGCCAGCGGCAGCATCGGGATGATCCGATATAACGTCAGCTTCTTCATTGAACTAGCGAATTGAGGAGCGCGCTACTTGCGCGCGGAAGCTGGACGGGGAAATGCATTATCGAGCGCGAGGTTGAGTGCGAGAACGTTTACTCGCGGCTCGCCAAGAAAGCCAAATTGGCGGGGTTCCACGTAGTGGAGCGCGAGACCTCGCACTTGCGAGCTGTCGACTCCGCGCGCTGCCGCCACCCGAGCCACCTGGAACAGGGCATTGGCCGGGGAGATATGGGGATCGAGCCCCGAAGCTGACGCGGTCGCCATATCCGTCGGGATGCTTCCCTTCGGCACACCGGCACTTTCCGCCTGCGCAATCGCTCCGGCGATGAGCGTATCCGCCAGCTTTCTGTCGGTCGGTCCCTTATTCGTTCCGCCAGAAGCGATCGCGTCGTAACCATTGCCGGCCGCGGACGGGCGTGGATGAAAGTACCACGGCTGTGTGAACTGTTGCCCGATGAGTCTGCTGCCGATTGCCTGACCGTTCGCGGTGACGAGTGATCCGCTCGCTTGATTCGGAAACACCAGCCGTGCGACACCCGTCACAACTCCCGGGTAGATGAGGCCGGTAACGACGATGAAAACGAAAGTGAGGAGAATGGCGGGCCGAAGCTGATTTCTTATCATTGAATGGGCGTCCGCTAAACCGCGTGGACCAAAACGAGAATGACATCGATGAACTTGATGCCGATGAAGGGGATGATGATGCCGCCGATGCCGTAGATGGCCAGGTTTCGGCGCAGTATGATCCCCGCGGGTGCGGGCCGATACTTCACGCCGCGCAGCGCCAGGGGAATCAGAGCGATGATGATGAGCGCATTGAAGATCACGCTGGCCAGAATTGCGGACTGGGGCGAGTGAAGCCGCATCAGATTGAGCGCGCCAAGGGCAGGATACGTCGCGAGAAAAAGAGCAGGGATGATCGCGAAGTACTTGGCCACGTCGTTCGCGATCGAGAATGTCGTCAGCGATCCCCGAGTCATCAGCAACTGCTTCCCGATCTCAACGATCTCGATCAACTTGGTCGGATTCGAGTCTAAGTCGACCATGTTGCCGGCTTCGCGCGCCGCCTGGGTTCCCGTGTTCATCGCGACGCCGACGTCTGCCTGAGCCAGCGCCGGCGCGTCGTTGGTGCCGTCGCCGGTCATCGCCACCAGACGCCCGCCACTTTGTTCGCGGCGAATCAGCTGCATCTTGTCCTCGGGCTTCGCCTCGGCCAGGAAGTCATCGACGCCCGCTTCCTTTGCGATCGCGGCCGCGGTGAGTGGATTGTCTCCTGTGATCATGATCGTGCGAATGCCCATCGCGCGGAGACGGTCGAATCTCTCGCGCATCCCGCCTTTCACGATGTCCTTGAGATAAATGGCGCCGAGCACGCTTGCTTTGCCGTGCTCGCTTTCGGCGACGACCAGTGGCGTCCCGCCCTCGCGCGAAATGCGCTCGACGATCGCGTCGATCTCGCGTGGAACGGTGCCTCCATTGTCACCCACCCATTTGGCGATCGAATCTCCCGCGCCCTTGCGCAGCATGGTCGAGTTGAAATCCACCCCGCTCATTCTGGTCGCCGCCGAGAACGGTACGAACCTCATCTCGGCATGGCCTTCGCCGGCGCCCACTTCGCGGCCGCGCAGCTTGAACCTCTCTTTCGCCAGCACGACGATGCTGCGGCCTTCCGGGGTCTCATCAGGGAGCGACGAGAGCTGCGCACGGTCGGCGAGCTGCTCGACGGTAGTGCCAGGGACCGGAAAGAACTCGATCGCCTGCCGATTCCCCAGCGTGATCGTACCCGTCTTGTCGAGGAGCAGCGTGTTGACATCGCCAGCGGCCTCGACGCTTCGCCCACTCACAGCAATCACGTTCTGCTGAATGAGTCGGTCCATGCCCGCGATTCCGATTGCCGAGAGGAGTCCGCCAATGGTCGTGGGAATCAGACAGACGAGAAGCGAAACGAGAACTGGCACGCTCAGCGACGTTCCCGCATAGATGGCGAACGGCTGCAGCGTCACGACAGCGAGCAGGAAGATGATTGTGAGGGCCGAAAGAAGGATCGTAAGCGCGATCTCGTTCGGAGTTTTCTGCCTTGACGCACCTTCAACCAGCGCGATCATCCGGTCGATGAACGTTTCGCCCGGATTTGCCGTGATGCGAATGATCAGCCAATCCGAGAGAACCTTGGTACCGCCGGTGACGGCGGACCGGTCTCCGCCCGATTCGCGGACGACGGGCGCACTTTCACCGGTGATCGCTGATTCGTCGACGGACGCTACTCCCTCCACCACTTCGCCATCTCCCGGAATGACGTTGTCGGGATAGCAAATCACGTAATCCCCGGCGCGGAGCCGCGTCGCGGGAACAAGCTGGAAGGAGTAATGGTCATCCGGATTGGCAAGGCGCTTCGCCATCATCTCCTGCCGCGATTTGCGCAACGACTCGGCTTGCGCCTTGCCCCGACCCTCCGCCATCGCCTCGGCAAAGTTTGCGAACAGAACAGTGAACCAGAGCCAGAGCGAGATCTGGAGCGTGAAGCCGATCGAACCCCCCCCGGTAGCGATCGTGTGGACGAGCGAGAACGTGGTCAGCACGCTCCCGACGAGCACGACGAACATGACCGGGTTCCGGACCATGTGGCGCGGCGAAAGCTTGCGGAAAGCATCGCGCGCCGCGATGGCCATCATGTTCCGATCGAACAGCGAATGAGTAAGGGCGGCCATTAGAAAAGGACCCTCGCCGACGTGAGGAAGTGCTCAACGATCGGCCCGAGAGCGAGTGCGGGGAAAAAAGTGAGAGCGCCGACGATCAGGATGACACTGATAAGCAGACCTACGAACAGCGGCGTCGCTATTGGGAACGTCCCCGCCGACTCGGCTACCACTTTCCGCTCGGAAAGGAATCCGGCGAGCGCGAGGGCGGGAACGATCACAGCAAAGCGGCCGATTAGCGTGGCAATGCCGAGCGTGGTGTTGTAGAAGTAGCTCCCGCCCGTCAGGCCGGCGAAAGCGCTCCCGTTGTTGCCGAAGGTGGAGGTGT
>DASWBC010000203.1:0-1694 GCA_036390815.1 Gemmatimonadaceae bacterium | reverse complement strand
CTGGCTCAAATGCAATTCCTGGAAGACGCGCGAAACACCCTCCGACACTTGAACTCTACGAAACCAAGCGACGTTCATTAGTACGGATACCTGAGCGACTGGGCGAGACGACGACTGCAGATCCGGGCGTGTCGTACAGACTCGTGACCGCGACCAATCGTCTCAGCGATCGATGCCGTAGTGCTTCTTCACTTTCGCGACGATCTGCGGATCGGTCAGCTTGTCCGAGGTTTCGACTCCGACAATCGTCTCAGGCAGCGCCTTGGAGCGGCTGAGACGCTCCTTGAGTTGCAGCTTGGCTTCGCCCGGCCCGAAGATCAGGAGAGCCTCTGGTTGACCTAGCTCATTGATGACCTGATCGTAGTAGTGGTCAAGATGCCCGCCATAGCGGTCCTCGTATTTCTTCTCGCCACCACCTTCCTGCGGACCTGAGAAACGACCGTGCGATCCGACTTCGGATTCCACAGTCTTCGAGGTGGCGCCGTCCGTCGAGGCGAACACAATGACCGCTTTCTTGTGGTCGATCCAAATGCCCACGTTGTTGTTCATGGCAGTTCGCAGTCCTTTGTTTGCCGAGCGGAAGTTTACCGCAGGTGTCCATCGCCGCGGAACAGCCTGGAAAGGCAGGAGCATCGGCTCAACGAATTTCGCCGCGACCATCCTGCCGGTCCACCGGCTAGTGTGGCAGTGACTGGCCGGACCGGTTCGCCGGCGGCTGCCTTCTTTCCTGTCTTCTTTGGCTTCCATACCGGCGAGCGCAGGCGCCACCTTATGGGGCACGGTCCTTTGACGCGCCGCCCCTCCTATGGTTGATATACGCTGGCGGCGTCGTGGTTCATCCGGCCCGCCTCTGGGGAGCTTCGCCCGTTTCGTCCTGCAAGATCACTGTCAACAGCGAGTCGTCGATTGTCAAAACAGCGTTGCCTTTGATGAAGCCGCGACGCTTGAACGCGTTCATGAAGAAGTTGACGCGCGAACGGGTGGTGCCGACCATGTCCGCCAGCACCGTCTGAGAGATCCTCGGCACGCGACGCGCCTGCCCTGGTTCGCCGTAGTGCGCCAGCAGCAACAGCATGCGCGCCAGCCGTTTCTCAATCGAGTTGAGAAGTTGGTCAACCAGATTCGCCTCCATTCGAGTGTTCCGCGCCAGCATGTGCGCGATGAAGCAATCCGAAAAGGCGTGGTCAGTGCGCAGCGCGCGAATCATCTGCTCTTTGGGACAGATCAGGACGGTCGTGGGCGTGACCGCCGTTGCCGTTTCGAGACGGCCAGGCCGACCTGCGAGCGCACTCTCGCCGAAGAAGTCACCCGACTCGAGCATCGCGACGACGCCCTCTTTACCGCCGTGAGACAACACCGAAAGCCTCACAACGCCTTCGAGAATGAAGAAGACGCTGTCAGCGACGTCATCTTGGGAAAAGACGACGTCGGAACGCCGACAGGTCGCCGTCCTGCCCCCGGCGGACCGAAGAACGACCGTCGCGTCGAAGGTCGGCATCGCCCTCGCGACCTGCATGATCGGTTGCGACGCAGTCCTCATCCTGCGGCCCGCGTGCCGATTGACAGGTCGCCGGCCGTCATCGTCTCCCCACCGGTCTCCGCCGGTATTAGCCAGGTTAGTCACCGCGCGATCGTTTATCACTTGGTGGTTCGTCATCGTCTTCCCGCCTTCTCGCTTATCGCTGCCTTTGTCT
>DASWBC010000202.1:0-2309 GCA_036390815.1 Gemmatimonadaceae bacterium | reverse complement strand
TGCTCCTCCGCTCGGTCGGATACTCGGGACGGCACCACTGACCACCAGAGGATGGATGATCGCCATCGCGCTTGGCGCAATTCCGGGATTGGTGGGGCAAGGATGGAAGCTCTCGCGCCGTCGCCAGGTCGTGGCTTAGGGGATCGCTGCCGTCGCTTCACAACTGCACGCGGCGAAGCAACTGTGCATTCAGAGCTACCGCCACGGTGCTCAGCGACATGAGAATTGCGCCCACGGCTGGGTTCAGCACGATCCCCCACGGCGCAAGTACGCCAGCCGCAATTGGAATGGCAACGATGTTGTAGCCCGCTGCCCACCACAGGTTCTGCATCATTTTTCTATACGTCGCCTTGCTGAGCGCGATGATGCGTGGAACATCTCGCGGATCGCTTCGAATCAGGACCACATCGCCCGCTTCAACAGCCACGTCGGTTCCCGCTCCGATCGCGATCCCGACATCCGCCGTCAGAAGTGCCGGCGCATCGTTGACTCCGTCTCCCACCATGGCGACGCGCTTTCCTGTCCGTTGTACTTCCTGGATCTTTGATGCCTTCTGTTCCGGCAGCACCTCGGCGAATACAGTATCGATCCCGAGCTCGTGTGCGACGGCATTCGCCACTGCCTTGGCGTCTCCGGTCATCATGATGACCTCGATGCCTTGCTCGTGCAGCCGCCGAACGGCGTCGTGTGACTCGTCGCGAATCGCATCCGCCACCGCCAGCACGGCAAGCGCCGAGTTACTTTCAACGAGCGCAATCGCTGTCTGCGCGCGCCTAAGCGCACGCTCGATCGCCTCACGCAGTTCGGGTCTGAGCTCGACGCCTTGTTGGCGAATGAGACCCGGACTACCAACCAGTAACAGCCGCCCCTCGACGGTGGCTTGCACTCCCTGGCCCGGTATCGCTTGAAACTGGGTCGGCTGTGACAGGGAGAATCCTCTCTCCTCCGCGCTCTTGACCACGCCCTGCGCTATCGTGTGTTCCGAGTCGCGCTCTACCGAGGCCGCGAGTCTCAGCGCATCGTCAGCGGAAACACCGTGTGCAGGCGTGATCTCCACTACCCTGAACTCTCCTCGTGTCAGCGTCCCCGTCTTGTCGAAGAAAACGGCGTCGAGATTTCGGGCCTCTTCCAATCCTCGCCTGTCGCGGACGAGCAGTCCCGAGCGCGCGCCGAGTGTGGTCGAGATTGCAATGACAAGCGGAATCGCGAGACCGAGAGCGTGTGGACACGCAATCACGAGCACTGTGACCACACGCTCGACTGCATACACCGGCGTTGCTCCGGCTACGAGCCACGCGATGAGCGTGATCACGCCTGATGCGATGGCTATGACGGTCAGAAAAAATGCCGCCCTGTCGGCAAGCGCCTGCGCCTTCGATCGCGAGCTTTGCGCCTGGGCAACAAGGCGCATGATGCGCGCGAGCGCAGTGCGCTCACCGGTTCTGGTTACCTTCACGCGCAGGGATCCAGCCCCGTTGACCGTGCCGGCGATCACGTTGTCTTCTGATTTCTTCTCGACGGGCCGTGATTCGCCCGTGATCATCGCCTCGTTTACCGCGCTGGTTCCTTCGATCACGATGCCATCAGCCGGGATGCTCGCGCCTGGGCGCACGAGAACGACGTCGTTCTCGCGCAGCGCCGATACCGGTATCTGTTCTGTCGTTTCTCCAACCAAACGAAATGTTGTATCGGGAACGAGCTTGGCTAGCTCCTGCAGCGCGCCCCGTGCCTGAGAGATCGAGCGCATCTCGATCCAGTGACCGAGGATCATGATGGTGATGAGCGTCGCGAGCTCCCACCACAGATCCATCCCTGGAACGCCAAGCGTGACCGCGACGCTGAATCCGAACGCGACGGTGATAGCGAGGGAGATGAGCGTCATCATTCCCGGCAGGCGGTCCTCGATCTCCCGGACCGCGCCTCGGAGGAACACCATTCCGCCGTAGAAGAAGAGGGCGGTCCCGAACATGGCGGGAACGTATTTCGACCCGGGGAAAGTCGGCGCGCGGAACCCGAACCACTGCTGGACCATCGGCGACCAGACGACGGTTGGAACAGTTAAGGCCGCAGAACCCCAGAACTTGTCGCGGAACATCTCGACGCTATGACCAGCGTGTTTGTCGTGTCCCTGGTGTCCCGGGTGTCCTTCGTGCGCGTCGTGGATGGCGCGTGATCCCATCTGTGTCATGAGCATTGTATGTTGCAATTGCGTCAACATCATCACATGGTTGGAAACGTACTGAGTCAACGCTTGCGCTGGCTCACTTACGTGCTAGAACCTCATTTCGGACAGCACCATGGATTCAAAT
>DASWBC010000201.1:0-2374 GCA_036390815.1 Gemmatimonadaceae bacterium | reverse complement strand
ACAAGGTTCGCACCATGTACCGAATCGAAATCGGACTTGGTATGCTCTTTGACCTGTTTCGGCGCATGAAGTCAGATCAGATCTGGCCGGACCTGCTTTACGTCGTCCGCCACGGCGAATCAGCAGGGAATATCGCGCGCGACGCGGCGCACGAGGCCGGCGACCAGAAAATCGACCTCGATGTTCGCGACGTCGACGTCCCACTCTCCGAACTTGGCCAACGCCAGGCAATCGCGCTCGGAAACTGGTTCCGGTCCGTTCCTCCGGAGGATCGCCCCAACATCGTGCTCACCTCGCCTTATCTGCGCGCTCGCCATACCGCCGGTCTCATCGTCAAGTCCGCTGGAATGCACGAGGATTCCTATTCCCTCGTCGTCGATGAACGGCTGCGCGAGAAGGAATTTGGAATCCTCGACCGGCTCACCGCCGTCGGGGTTGAGGAGATCTTCCCGGAACAGGCCGAATTCCGCCGCCTGCTCGGCAAGTTCTATCACCGCCCGCCCGGCGGAGAGAGCTGGTGCGACGTCATTCTCCGGCTGCGGAGCGCGACCGAGATGATCTCGCGCGAGTACCGTGGGCAGCGGGTCCTCATTGTTTGTCACTCGGTCGTCGTGCTCTGCATGCGCTACATACTCGAGCACCTTACGGAAACGGAGCTTCTCGCCATCGACAAAAAAGCCGAGGTCGCGAACTGCTCAGTGACTCTCTACGAGCACGATGAGGCGCTTGGTCCGCGCGGCAATCTTCGTCTCAAGCTCTTCAACTTCGTCGCGCCTCTGGAGGAAGCGGGCGCTCCCGTCACTTCAAAGCCGGACGCGTACGTTGGAGCGCGCTAGCAAATGGTTAGAGCTTCGGGCGAGATCGCTTCGCCGATGAAACGCGCTGGGAGAAAACGGTCGTCCTAGATGTGAAGCGCCCGAACCTGACCCGTCGGTGTCGTTGGCGTGTCGCGTCGGCGAATCGTCGCGCCCGCTGGCGCCTTCATCGGTAGCGTCAGTAGAAACGTGGTACCCATTCCCACCCTGCTCGCGACGGTCACGTCGCCGCCAAGCAGGCGTGCGAGCTTTCGCGTCACGCTCAGCCCCAACCCGGTGCCGCCGGTTTTTCTCGTCGTGCTCTGCTCGGCTTGCCAGAACAGCTCGAAGATTTCCTCGATGTTGTCGGCAGCAATCCCAACACCGGTGTCCGCGATGCGTATTTCCAGAATTCCACTGTTCTCCGCGCAGCTGACCCGGACTTCTCCATTCTCCGTGAACTTGATGCCATTGGAGAAAAGATTGACGAGCATCTGCCGCAGCTTCGTGCCATCCGTCTGGATCGCCTGATCCTCGTCGAGCGTCTCCACAATGAAATCGATGCTCTTCGCCGCGGCCATTGGCTCGACGAGCGCGGCCGCATCAGCGAGCGTGTGATTTACCGACATCGACTCCCACCTGATCCGCTCGCGCCCGACGTCCACTCGCGCGAAGGTCAGAATCTCGTCGATGAGACCGAGCAGGTGACGCGCGCTGGCGTTGATTCTTCCCAGCTGCTGCCGCTGAAGCTCCGTCACCGGGCCCGTGATGCCGTCGGACAGGAGCTCCTCATACCCCATGATCGCGGTGAGCGGTGTGCGCAGCTCGTGCGACATGACTGCGAGGAAATCCGTCTTGCTGTTGTTCGCTCGCTCGGCCTCGGCGCGGGCGACTTCGGCTTCGCTCCGGGCTTTCTCCGCGTGGGCGCGCGCCTGCTGCTCGAGCGCGAGCAGATCGACGCGCTCCTTGTCCGTGTTGCGAAGAACCCGGGCCGACCAGAGCACCAGCCCGACGAATGTCATAATGCTGGCGACCGCGAACAGCGATACACCGAATTCGGACTCGTAGAAGCCGGACGGCTCACCCAGTATCCTGATGACACCGAGCAGGATCGGCGCGAGCAGGGCGGCCGGCAGAAGTCTCCGTGTCAGCACGCCCGCCGCGCCATCGTCCAGGAGGAGCACCGTGACGCCGCGATCTCTCACCGTCACGAGAATTCCTACGCCGAGTATCAGCTGACCGATCGCCGTCCACAACGCCATGCCCGACTGCTGTGACAGGCTGTACATCCCTTTGACACCGAACAGATAACCGAGGATCGCCAGCAGTGCGATGAGAAGAGCCGGCGTCGCGAACATCTGCGAGCGGAGATCCTGCCTGCGTTGATCGTGGGGGATCGAAAGGAGCGCTAGCGCGAAAAGCAGTAGGCTGCCGGCGCTGTTGATCGCGATGCGCCCCGGAGGATGATTCGAGACCTGCCTGATCTTGTCCCCGAACAGCATCAGGTCGAACCCGGATTCGCTGCCGCGAAGATATTCGTAGAGCGTGAGCCCGGCGATCGTGGCGACGAGCGCGGCGAG
>DASWBC010000200.1:0-1564 GCA_036390815.1 Gemmatimonadaceae bacterium | reverse complement strand
CGGATAAGGTCCTGTCCAAGGAGAGCGAGGCCGATCTCAGGCGTGGGATCGAGAGCTTCAACCAGCAGTTCAACGCCGCGAAGCCCGCGGTTGCCAGGGACGCGGGCGACTCGCGCTCGACCGCGGTCGCCAAGGAAGGCGGCGATCCCCGCCCGGCCGAGGCGAAGCACTAGAGCATGGCGAAAGGTCGTGAGCTGAAAGGACGGATCAAGTCCGTCGAAAACACGCGCAAGATCACGCGGACGATGGAGATGGTGGCCACGTCCAAGATGAAGCGCGCTCAGGATCGTGTGGTGGCCGCGCGTCCATTCGCCAACTCGCTCACCGAAGTGATCGCCAATCTCTACACGCCGGAGCTGGCCGAGAGATTTCCCCTGATGCGGCAGCCGGCAGAGATAAGGAAGGCGGCCGTCATCCTGCTGACCAGCAACCGCGGGCTCGCGGGCGCGTTCAACGCCAATCTCCTCAAGGAAGCGCGCAATCTGCTGGCGCGTCTCGCCGAGAAGAAAGTCGAGCCGGAGCTTCACGTCGTCGGGAAAAAGGGAATCGGCTATTTCCGCTACGTCGGCCGTGCCGTTGCGTCCAGCCGGACCGACATCACCGGCCAGCCGACAGTGGCCAACGCCGCCGAGCTCGTCGATGGCCTGATCCAGAGATTTGCGTCGGCCGAGATAGACGCGGTCTACGTCATCTACTCGAAATTCAACTCGGCGCTGTCCACGCCGCCGACATCGCAGCTGGTGCTGCCGGTGACGCCGCCGGAGCGCAAGGGTCCCCAGCCCGACTACATTCTGATGCCGTCGGCTGAGGTGATCCTGACGCAGCTTCTGCCCTCGTACGTGCGCAACTCGGTGTACCGCGCGCTGGTCGAGAACGAAGCCGGATTTCAGAGCGCTCAGCGCACCGCGATGAAGAACGCGACCGACAACGCGGGTGAGATGCTCAACGTTCTACGCCGCACTTTCAACCGCGCCCGCCAGGCGCAGATCACGCAGGAGATCGCCGAGATCGTCGGCGGCGCCTCTGCGTTACAGGGGTAAATCATGGCCACGGCCGTCCGCAGCGAGAAGAAGAAGTCAGCCGCAGCAGAGACCAGGAAGACGGATTTTGGAACGGTCGTGCAGGTCATCGGACCCGTGCTCGACGTCGAATTCGAGTCCGGGCATCTGCCTGAGCTCTACAACGCGCTGCGAATCCGCGAGAAGACCGATGCCGGCACCGACATTGACGTCGTCGTCGAGGTGCAACAGCACATTGGCCGGAACCAGGTGCGCGCGGTGGCGATGTCGTCGACCGATGCGGTGGTCCGCGGGATGAGCGTCGAGGATACGGGCGGCCCGATCACGGTTCCGGTCGGCGAGGCTGCGCTCGGACGAATCCTCAACGTGCTGGGCAACCCGGTCGACAACGGGCCGGCGATTCCGGACAGCGTCGAGCGCTGGCCGATTCACCGTCCGTCGCCCGAGTTCGCGGACCTCGAGCCCAAGACCGAAATCTTCGAGACGGGGATCAAGGTCGTCGATCTGATCGCTCCGTTCGTGAAGGGCGGCAAGATCGGGCTGTT
>DASWBC010000199.1:0-2071 GCA_036390815.1 Gemmatimonadaceae bacterium | reverse complement strand
TCCGCCTCCAGCTCGGCGAGAATGTCATCGATCATGCCCGCAAATCTACCGCGACTACCCGTCGAGCAGTCCGTGCTGCCGGACGAAATCAGCCAGCTCGCCTCGGGACGCGACGCTGAGCTTGAGAAAAATGTTCGACAGGTGCGTGCTCACCGTGCGCGCCGAGATCTGAAGCGCGCCGCCAATTTCCTTGTTGGACTTACGGGTTGCGACCATCCGCGCGATTTCCATCTCCCGGCCGGTCAATCCGGCCGCGCCGCTCGTCGCCGACTTGGGCGGTGGCCTGACTCCGAGCTCTCGCATCTCCTCGCGCGTTCCATCGAGCTCGACGGTCGCTCCGATGCGTGCGAACACGTCGTGCGCCTTGCGGAGCTCGCGCATTCCACCTTCCCGGTCGCCCACCTCTACCAAAGCGCCCGCGAGCCGCCGCCTGATTTTGGCCGCTTGCGGAGGAAACGGAATCGCTTCGAGCTGCTCGACGGACGACTGCAACAGCTCGATCGCCCGTGCCGGGTCCGCATCTCGGAACCTTGCGAGCAGCCCATCGCACCCATCTGCGTAAGCAAGTCCCAGGCGGTGATGAAAACGGCCGGCATCGCGTCTCATGCGCGCCGAATGCTTGGCCGCTCTGTCAAAGTCGCGAGCAAAGAGCGCCGCTTCCCCCACCGTCGGCAGGAGCCATTGAAGGGCCCACACGATGTATCCGGTTCGATCGGCGATCGCGAGTCCCGCCTCACCGATGCGAACGGCCTCCTTCGGATGACCCTTCGCCAGATAGTACGACGCCATGCCGAGGTGCGCCGGGATGATCGAAGGGACATCGAGCGCGCGTTCACCGGCGCCTTCCAGCGATCCTGCTTTCTCGGCACCCGCAAGCTTCCACGCTTCGTCGAAGTACTCTTTCGCTTTGTGGTCGGAGCCCCGCCAGAGATAGATGAGACCAGACCACACGTAGAGGCGCGGCAGCAGCACGCGTTGGTTCAGACTCTTGGCGAGACTGATCGTGCGCTCCGCGGTTTCGATCGCCGCATCCCAGTCGCCGACGCTCGAAGAGTATTGCACGAACAGCTCGGCCGACCAGAGCGGCAAAAGGGGCGAATGCATCTGCTCCGCCAGTCGGTCGCTGGCGGCGAGATGTTTCAGAAAAGCCTGAGCATCTCCGCAAACTCCTTCCAGCAGCGTCATCCCCCAATGCGCGGTCCACGCCAGCATTCGCTGGCCGGCGGCCTCGGCGTGTGCAATCGCCTGCGTCCCGTGTTCTCGCGCGAGATCGAGCGGACCTGCCCACGCGTAGAGAAGAAGAAGCGCCCTGTGCGCGCGTGAAAGGAGAGCGTCGTTCCGGACTCCACCCTCCTTCGCCGACGCCAGCGCAGCCTCGACTTCCGCCTGGGCTTCCTTCAATCGTCCCAGATCCTGGAGAGCGATTCCCTTGGCGAGGCGCAGCCTCACCGTTGTCGACTGGTCGCTGGATGCGGACGCCTCGACAAGTCCAGTTTCGTAGTGCGCCAGGGCGTCCGCGTATCTCCCGCTCCAGTAACAAGCGAGTCCCATGCGGTGGTCGATGTCGGCCAGCGCACCGTTCTCCCCTCGCGCTGCGGCGTCTGCGCGCGCGCGAGCCCATAGCTGCATCGCCGCATCATATTCGCCCAATCGCTGCCGCGTGCGCGCCAGCGTCGTGAGAATTTCCTCGCGCGGCGCATCCGTGATCATGGGATCCTTGTCCAAATGCTCCAGTGCCGCCGCGAGATAGTTCGCCGCCTCTCGATTGGCGTACTTGTCGATAGCGCTTCGTCCGGCGGCGTAGAGGTATCTCACCGCCTTTCGCCCCAGCTGCTGCGAGTGCGCGCGGGCGTAGTGGAGGGCCAACTCGTCGGCGTGGTCGAGTGCGGCGTCCCCGTAGAGGCTCTCGAGGGTTTCGGCGATGGTCGCGTGCAGTAGACGCGCGCGCGCCTGCCCCAGCTCCGAGTAAATCACCTGCTGGAGCAGCGGATGCGTGAAATCGTAGTGGATCGCATCGACATGGATCGCATCAATGCTTGGGGTTTCCGCGAGCACTCTTTGGGCCAGCAGC
>DASWBC010000198.1:0-2771 GCA_036390815.1 Gemmatimonadaceae bacterium | reverse complement strand
TGAATAGTGTCCCACAGAGGGACAGCCCGCACGTAGCCCCGAGCCGTCCCGCCCACAGCCCACGGCCGGTAGTCGTACGTTTGCAGTTTACGCTGACCGGTAGTCGTAGATAAATGACTCAGAACCCGAACGATCATGAATGAAGCCCTGCTCTCAGAGGATGGCGCCCCAGTGACGCCCCTATTTCGAATGTCTACAGCGATGAAGCATGTCCTCGCGATTGATCAGGGGACAACAGGAACTACGGCGCTGGTTATCGCCTCCGATGGCCGCATCGTCGGCCGCGGCTACCAGGAGATCACGCAGCACTATCCGCAGCCCGGCTGGGTCGAGCACGACGCCGAGGAAATCCTCGAGCGAACGCTCCTGGCGGCGCGCGACGCGATCGCGGTGAGCGGTGTCAGACCCGACGTGATCGGGATCACCAATCAGCGCGAGACGATCGTCGTGTGGCACCGCGACACCGGGAAACCACTCGCTCGCGCGATCGTGTGGCAAGACAGGCGTACTACTGAACGGTGCGCAGAACTGAGAAACAGGACGACTTTCATCGCCGAGCGCACGGGACTGCGGCCCGATCCGTATTTCTCGGCCACGAAAATCGAGTGGCTCCTCAGAAAACCCGAGATCGCTTTCGTCGCGAGAAACGGGAGACTGCTCGCTGGCACGATCGACACCTGGCTGATCTGGAAGCTCACCGGCGGGCGCACTCACGCCACCGACCCGACGAATGCGTCGCGCACTCTGCTCTTCGACATCAATCGATTGAAGTGGAGCAGGGAGTTGTGCGACATCTTCAAGATCCCGATGGAAATCCTGCCCGAGGTGCGCCCGTCGTCCGGTGATTTCGGAAAGACGGTGACTTCGTTCTTCGGGAAATCTCTTCCCATTACCGGAGTGGCCGGCGACCAACAGGCAGCGCTGTTCGGACAGGGATGCTTCATCGCGGGGCAGGCGAAGAATACGTACGGCACGGGCGCGTTTCTGCTCCTCAACACTGGGAGCGAAGTGCCGCGCGCGGGAGAAGGCCTGCTCGCGACGGTAGCGTGCGACGCCCAGGGCGGAGCCGCGTACGCGCTCGAGGCGTCCATCTTCGTCGCCGGCGCCGCGATCCAGTGGCTGCGTGATGGACTCGGCATCCTCTACAACGCTGCGGAGAGCGAGCGACTGGCGGCTTCGCTCGAGTCCAACGATGGAGTCTACTTCGTGCCTGCTCTCGTCGGACTCGGAGCGCCGAACTGGGAGCCCAGGGCGCGCGGGACGATGCTGGGCCTCACGAGAGGGACGACGCGCGCGCACCTTGCCCGCGCGGCGCTCGAGGCGATGGCGTACGGATCGGCCGAGATGCTGGCGGTAATGGCCAAACGGGGCAAGGTCAAATTCGAATCCATGCGCGTTGACGGCGGAGCCTCGGCCAACAACTGGCTGCTGCAATTCCAGGCGGACATCCTCGGCATTCCCGTCGAGCGGCCCGACATGGTGGAGACGACGGCGCTGGGCGCCGCTGGTCTCGCTGGAATCGCGGGTGGAGTGTGGAGCGACGCGGCCGAGTTCATCGGCACGAGACAGTTCACGCGCTTCACGCCGGCGATGCCGAGGGAATCGGCGGATGGAATGATGGCTGGGTGGCAGCGCTCGGTGAGAGCTGCGCTGTCGTGGGCGCGCGACCCGGGAGACGCCGACGCGGCGAAGAAGAACAAGAAGCGTCCGGGTTCTGCAAAGGGCGCGCTGAAGAAGCGGGCTTCCGCGAAGGGGAAATCGACGGGAAAAGCGAAGGGGAAGTCGACGGGGAAGCGGAACGTGAAAGGGAAGGTGAGCGCGGGAAGCGGCCGCAAGTGAATCACGTTTTGAGCGCCTGCCTAGCCGTCAATCTCTTTTACGCCCAGACGGCCGTCGTCCGCGACAGCTGGTTCGGAGTCGACAAGATCAAGCACTTCTTCATGTCGGCGTTCATCGAGAGCGTTTCGTACAGCGCGCTACAGGCTGCGCATGTGAATCATCGCTCCGCGATGGCGGGCGCGATCGGAGTGACGGCGGCGTTTGGCGTCGGCCGGGAGATCCACGATGGGCGGAATCCGAACAACCACTTCAGCGTGAAGGATCTGACCTGGGACGCGCTTGGAGCGGGCGCGGGCGTGGTTCTGTTGTCCCATACTATAAGGTAGGGCAGCCGAAAATCGGCCCGCTCAGATCACTCCATACTCGCGCAGCGTTCCATCGGTACTCTCGGTAATCCACACGCGCGACCCAACGAGCTGGGCGAAATTGACAGGCGCGCCGCGAATGTCGTGGAACGAGCCGTCATCCAGCTCTAGACGGAATCCAGTCGGGCCGTTGGTCACCTTTCCGTCCCACGCCCTCGCGCCATTGGCGCCGCGCACGCGATAGTCGGCGACGTGAAAACGATCGGCCGACGTCCTGGTCCCACGTACCCATAGATCCAGTTGGGACAGCTTGAGCATTCCCGCAGTCGCGCCGTCGATGACGACACGTCCACTCGAGGTGCGGACTACCGCCATCGGATAGGGATCGCTGCCTTCCAGCACGAAAGTGCCCCTCACTGTGTCCACTGCCGGCTGCGCGTCGGCTGCCGGCTTCACTGCCGGAGCTCGGCACGCCAGAGCCGCGCCGGCGCAGACAGCGAGAAGGCGCATCACTGAATTCGAGCCACGACCAGGCGAAACACAACGGGCGCCGGACTGCCCGAGGTCCCGGCGGAAACTCCAATCGTGCGCGTGGTCCCGGCTTGTTCCAGCAGGTCGTACGACGAG
>DASWBC010000197.1:0-2624 GCA_036390815.1 Gemmatimonadaceae bacterium | reverse complement strand
ACCGCCAGTGCGCCGCGATTCCGTATTCCGCGGTGCGGTGCATCTGCCGCGTCCTGATCTGGATCTCGAAGAGCTGCCGCCCCGGTCCGAACACCGTCGTGTGCAGCGACTGGTATCCGTTCGACTTGGGCTGCGCGATGTAGTCCTTGATGCGCTCCTGGAGCGGCGTGAACTGATCGTGGATCACGCCGAGCGCGTGGTAGCAGTCGGGGACGGACTCGACGAGGACGCGGATCGCAAGGAGATCGTAGATCTCCTCGTATGGCTTGTCCCACTTCTTCATCTTCTTCTGGATCGACCAGAGGTGCTTGGCCCGGCCGGTCACTTCGACGTTGGCGATCCCGGCTTTTTTCAGCTGGCTATCGAGCGGCTCCCTCAGCTGCGCAATCGACTTCTCGCGCTCCACGCGGCGAGTCGAGACTTTCTTGGCGAGTGTCTTGTACTCTGACGGCTCGAGGTGCTTGAACGCGAGGTCCTCCAGCTCCCACTTCACTCGCGCCATTCCGAATCGGTGCGCCAGTGGGGCGTACAGGTCCCGGGTTTCGGTGGCGATGCGCTTCTGACGGTCGGCGGGAAGGAATTCCAGGGTCCGCATATTGTGCAGGCGGTCCGCGAGCTTGATCAGGATGACGCGGGCGTCCTTGGCGATGGACAGCAGCAGCTTGCGGTAGTTCTCGACCTGCCGGTCCTGCGACGAGTTGAGCGGCAGGTGGCCGATCTTCGTCAGGCCATCGACGATCTCGGCGATTTCCTTACCGAACTCAGCTTCGATGTCGTCAACAGTGACCGCCGTGTCTTCGACGACGTCGTGAATCAGCCCGCTGGCCACGGTAGTCGAATCCAGCTGCAGGTCCACCAGGATCTTCGCGACTTCGACGCAATGGGAGACGTACTTGTCCCCCGAGAGTCGCTTCTGACCTTCGTGCGCCTTCTCGCTGAACCTGTAGGCGCGCGCGAGCAGATCGCGGTCGAGGCGCTCCGGAAGCCCCTCCTGAAGCCACGATGGAAGTGTCTCCTTGTCCTTGATCGCGCCTGCCGTCACAACAGTCCCGCCTCCGCGAAGCTTATATAGCGTCCCCTTCCGATAATAACGTGGTCCTGCACAGGGATGTCGAGTACCTTGCCCGCCTGCACCAGTTGTTCTGTCACTACCTTGTCGTCGGGCGAGGGCGTCGGATCCCCGCTCGGGTGATTGTGGACGAGAATTATCGCCGCGGCCCTCTCGGCGATCGCTTCCCGGAACACTTCACGCGGATGCACGAGCGACGAATTGAGCAGGCCCCGGGTTACGGTGATGTCGCGCTCGAGCCGGTGCTGGGAGTCGAGGACGGCTACGTGAAACTCTTCGACCGGAAGGTCCTCCAGACGCTGCGCAAAGATCTCGAAGACATCTCGCGGCCAGCGCACCGGCGCTCCTTCCTGCCGTTCTTCCGCCGCCATGCGTCTCCCCAGCTCGAGGGCCGCGTGTATGCCAACCGCACGAGCTGTTCCTACACCCCTGACGCTGGTAAGGGTCGCCACCGGCTGCGTCGCCAGCAATCGCAGCGATCCCCGGCAGGTAGAAAGAATCTCCTGGCCAATTCCGAGCGCGGATCGGCCTTCGGATCCGCTGCCAAGAAGAATAGCCAGTAGCTCGCTCGAGCTCAAAGCGTGCGCCCCGTGACTGCGCAGACGTTCCCGCGGCCTCTCGGCGGCCGGAAGCTCCCTAATCGTTAGTGTCACATCCGTCTCCATTGCGAATGAGACGAAGGATCGCGGCGAATCGCGATACGAGCCTTATCGGTGGGTCGCTCGTATCATCGAGGCAACGCTGGAAATGCAACTGAACGAGAGGTTGGCTGAAAGCCTTGCAGCGCTCAAAGCTTTGAGCTTCCAAGCTTAAAGCTAGCCTCTCGTTCTGTTGCAGTTACCCGTGCCGCTCCGGCCGCTCCCACTGGCGTGATTCGGCTGATCGAAACAGTGCGTCTATAACGGCCATGTTTCCGATGGCGTCCTCGAGGGAGACAGGGACGGTGCCGACACCGCGGACAGCCTTTGAGAAGCGGTCAGCCTGGATGGTGAACTGATCCACCGGGGGAAACGTGATCGTCTCGATCCCACCGCCCGCCAGATCACTACCATTGTCAACGTAAATCCGACATTCATCACGCGGATTCGCATGGAAGGAGGCGGCGATGCGCCCTTTCGTTCCGAAGATCTGCACGGCCTGATACGCCACCAGCTGCATGGCGCAACTGAACGTCGCCTGTCCTGTCTCGAAACGAAGAAGTCCCGACGTCAACCGATCGATCTTCATCTCAGGATCACGGTCGATCGATCCGACGACCTCTACCGGCTCAGCGTCGAACAGCCACCGCGAGATTGTTATCGGATAACACCCGACATCCATCAGCGCGCCACCGCCCCACTTCACACGACTACGAATGTCGGCCGGATCGCGTCTATAGTAACTGAAATGACCGGCGATCAGGCGCAGCTCGCCGATTCTCCCGGAGTCGACCAGCTCTTTCACTTTCAGCCATTGCGGATGCGTCCGCACCATGAACGCCTCGCCGATCTCGACCCCGGTCCTGTCGCGAACCTCGAGGAGCTGGCGCGCTTCCTTCGCCGTCAATGCAATCGGC
>DASWBC010000196.1:0-2579 GCA_036390815.1 Gemmatimonadaceae bacterium | reverse complement strand
AGAAGATCCGTGTAACGCACGCCGTCTTCGTGCGTCATCAAACGCAACACTGCCCCGCTCTCGATAATGGCCCGATGAAACAGCCCTTTCGCACTGGGCATCGACATCAACGTGGCGACTTTCCGACCGCCTCCCGATTGACCGAAGATCGTGACGAGATTGGGATCGCCGCCAAAGCCGACGATATTGTCGCGCACCCACTCGAGCGAGGCGACGATGTCGAGCAGGCCCACGCTGCCGGAAAGCTCGAAATCGGAGCCCATCGCATCGCCGAGATACGTGTAACCGAACACATTGAGCCGATGATTGATGGTCACGACGACGACGTCGCGCGCGTGCGCGAGGGCGGTGCCATCGAGAATGCGGCCGGAGCCGGAGCCGCTTGAAAATCCGCCGCCGTGCAGCCACACCATCACCGGGCGTTTGCGCCCATCGCTCAGACCGGGCGTGTAGACGTTGAGCACGAGACAGTCTTCGCTCTGCTGCGTCGGCGACCCGGCCGCAGTCGTTCCGGAGTTGTCCGCGGTCTGCGGTGCAGTGGGGCCGAAGGCGAGCGCGTCGCGCGTCCCGGTCCATGCGGTGGGCCTGAGGGGCGGCATGAAGCGATTCTTTCCGCTGGTGGATGCCCCGTACGGAATACCCTTGAACACTTTCATGCCGTCCACGACGACACCCCGGACTTTGCCAGCCGATGTCTCCGCGATGGCGTGTTCGAGGTCCGCGGCGCTGACGAATTTCGGCCACGGCGCAAGCTGCGCACCCGCGAGCGCAAGGCCCGCGTGTTTCATGAAGCTTCTCCGGCTGAAGGTGTACGGCATGTTCGGCTCCTTCGCTGCGTGATTATCACCGCAATCACTGCACTCCGTCCTGTAGGGTGCGGACAACTGGTCACGCCGCCAGCACGTATACTCCGTCGCCGGCGCAACGGGCGGACGTCTCGAACAGGGCGGCACCAGCGCCAGCGCGCGATGAGGCCGGTGGCCGTTGTAGTGCTCCACGAAGACGTCGAGGACGTGTTCCAGATGCTGGTCGTTCAGAATCAGCAGCCGATCCAGAGCCCGACGCTTCGAACGCACGTCGTTCTGCCAGCATCCACGTCAGTTGCCGAGCCTGCACCACGTACCAGAGCGAGAGGAACACGACGCCTCCAGCGTAGCCAGAAAACCGGCCCATTCTACGCTTCAGCGCTCTGACTTTCTCCGGTCCGGACCGCTCGGACGTGGCGAACCCGATTCGTGCGCCCTTCAAGCCTGTCCTCTTCCGCAGACGTGAAATGTCACAACGGATGTGCTCAAACGAACAGTGGTGCGGCGCCGATTGCCAGATCATAGGGGTACGCAGACTGTGGAACGCATCCGTTCGCAATGGAGCAATCGGCGCACTCGCTCAGGAGAAAGACATGACAACTCAACCAGATCGCCCGCACTGGCATTTCGGACTGTGGCTCCTGGTGATCGCACTCACCGCGCTTGGCGGCCCGATGTCGGCCCAGTCGAGGCAAAGCAGCAGCAGGGGCGTGACCGTGTACGCGGACCTCAACTTCAGCGGCCAAAGCGCGTCGTTCCGCGACGACATGCCGAACCTCGTTTCCTCTGGCTGGAACGACAAGATCTCGAGCATCCGCATCCCCAGCGGCGAAACCTGGGAAGTGTGTCAGGACGTCGACTACAGGAATCAGTGCCAGGTGCTGTCGGGCGACGTGGCTGACCTGCGCGGCTTGGGCTGGAACGATCGGATCTCGTCGCTGCGCCGAGTCAACGACGGCCGTCAATGGGGTGGCGCGTTCGGCAACAGCGTGGGGATCACGGTGTATGCCGACTCCAACTTCAAAGGCCAGAGCGCAACGTTCCGCGATGATACGCCGAACCTGGCTCTCGATCGCTGGAACGACAAGATCTCGAGCATCCGCATCCCCGGCGGCGAAGCCTGGGAAGTGTGTCAGGACGCCGACTACAGAAGCCAATGTCAGGTGCTGTCGGGCGACGTGGCCGACCTGCGCGGCATGGGCTGGAACGATCGGATCTCGTCGCTGCGCAGGGTGAACAACGGCCGTCGATCGGGCGGCGCGTTCGACAACCGCGCGATCGGGATCACCGTATACGCCGACCGCAACTACAGCGGCCAGAGCGCGTCGTTCCGCGACGACATGCCGAACCTCGTTTCCTCTGGCTGGAACGACAAGATCTCGAGCATCCGCATCCCCAACGGCGAAACCTGGGAAGTGTGTCAGGACGTCGACTACAGAAACCAGTGCCAGGTGCTGTCGAGCGACGTGGCTGACCTGCGCGTCATGGGCTGGAACGATCGGATCTCGTCGCTGCGCGCCGTGAACAGCAGCGGGTACCGCGATCGTCCGTCGGACAAAGTGTTTCAGTACAACGTTGAGCAGAGCCTGCTCTTTTACGATCGAGGCGGCTTCACCGGTGCATCGACGATCGTGACGGCCAGATCCTCGAATGTGGGATTGTCCGCGCGGCAGGGGAGCGTACAGCTTCGCGGGGGCGGGAGCTGGGAACTCTGCGACAGCTCAGGACGCTGCGCAACGATCAACCAGGATGTCGCGGATGTCTCGCGGCTCG
>DASWBC010000195.1:0-6366 GCA_036390815.1 Gemmatimonadaceae bacterium | reverse complement strand
CACGGGCCGCAGGGGCTCACACGCATCGCGAGACGCGTGCACGGATTCGCCGGGGCGCTCAGCGAAGGCCTGCGCAAACTCGGCTACACGATCGTGAACGAGGACTATTTCGATACGATCCGTGTCGCGCTGGGAAAGAAGAACGTGCACGCCATCCTCGAGGAGGCGCGAAACCGCCGCATCAACCTGCGCGTGATGGACGACAGAAGCATCGTCGTCGCTCTCGACGAGACCGTCAGCAACGACGACATCACCAATCTTCTGGCTGCGTTCAACGGCGGAAAGGATCCCGACTTCGGCGTCGAGGACCTGGCTTCGGGAGCCGACCCCCGCTACGACGAGCGCTTCAATCGCACCACTCCGTTCCTCACGCATCCAGTGTTCAACAAGCACCACGCCGAGACGGAGATGCTCCGCTACATGAACCGGTTGCAGTCGCGCGACATCTCGCTCGTTCATTCCATGATTCCGCTCGGCTCCTGCACGATGAAGCTGAATGCGACGGCGGAGATGATGCCAATAACCTGGCCCGGGTTCGCCAAGATTCACCCCTTTGCGCCGCTCGACCAGACCGACGGTTATCGCCAGCTGTTCGACGAGCTCGAGAGCGCTCTGGCAGAGATCACCGGGTTCGCCGCGGTTTCCCTCCAGCCGAACGCCGGCTCGCAGGGAGAGTTCGCTGGTCTGCTGGTGATCGATGCGTATCACGCGTCGCGCAATGAGGCGCACCGCAATGTGTGCCTCATCCCCCAGTCGGCGCATGGGACGAACCCGGCGAGCGCGGTGATGGCCGGCATGCAGGTCGTCGTCGTGAAGACCGACGAGCGCGGGAACATCGATGTCGCCGACGTGAAGGCGAAGGCGGAGGAGCACGGTTTGCACCTCGCCGCGCTGATGGTGACGTATCCGTCCACCCATGGCGTGTTCGAGGAATCGATCGTCGAGATTTGCGACATCGTCCACAAGTACGGCGGGCAGGTGTACATGGATGGCGCGAACATGAACGCGATGGTCGGCTTGTGCCGGCCCGCGGACATCGGCGCCGACGTCTGCCATCTGAATCTCCACAAGACGTTCTGCATTCCGCACGGCGGCGGCGGCCCGGGCATGGGTCCTATCGGGGTGGCGAAGCATCTCGTTCCATTCCTTCCCGGCCATCCGGTGGTCAGACTCGACGGACGGCACGAAGTCGGTGCGGTATCGGCTGCCCCATGGGGAAGCGCCAGCATTCTCCCGATTTCGCACGCCTACATCAAACTGATGGGTGGCGACGGACTGGAGTACGCGACGAAGATCGCGATACTCAACGCCAACTACATCGCCAAGCGCCTCGAGTCGCACTTTCCGGTGTTGTACAAAGGCGCCAATGGCACCATTGCGCCCGAGTGCATCGTCGACACGCGGGTGGTGAAGCAGACGAGCGGCATCGAGGTCGAGGACATCGCCAAACGGCTGATGGACTACGGCTTCCACGCTCCGACGGTCTCGTTCCCGGTGCCAGGAACGCTGATGATCGAGCCGACTGAGAGCGAGCCGAAGGGCGAGCTCGACAGATTCTGCGAGGCGATGATCTCCATTCGGGAAGAGATCAGGGAGATCGAGTCCGGCGCGGCGGACAGGCAGGACAACGTGCTCAAGAACTCGCCGCATCCGATCGGGCGCGTGACGGCGAGCGCGTGGACCCATCCATATACGAGGGAGCGCGCCGCGTTCCCGGCTCCCTGGACTCTGGAATTCAAGGTCTGGCCAGCGGTGGCGCGAATCGAGAGTGCGTACGGGGACAGGAATCTCATTTGCTCCTGCCCGCCGGCCGACGCGTACGCAGAGGCGGTAGTCGGAACCAGCTGACATGTCGGACGCTCTCAGGCTCGATCCGAAGCAAACAGCGCTCGTTGTGATCGATCTCCAGAAGGGGATCCTTGGGCGTCAGACCGCGCCACACACCGCTTCGGATGTGCTCGCGCGCTCAGCGCGTCTGGCCGAGCGATTTCGAGAGGCAGGTGGGTTGGTGGTGCTGGTGAAAGTCTCGTATTCGTCCGACGGAGGCGACCGACTGCTTCAGCCAACCGATGCGGGCCCATTGGCTTCGGTTACCGAGCCCGGTTGGGATGAGCTTTCACCAGCTCTCGGCCGCGATTCGCGCGACATCGCGATTACCAAGCGGCAATGGGGCGCTTTTTACGGGACGCAGCTCGATCTTCAGCTTCGCCGGCGTGGGATCAAGACAATCGTAATCGCGGGTATCGCCACGAATTTCGGCGTGGAATCGACGGCCCGGGACGCGTTCGAACGCGGTTACGCGCTGGTGTTCGTCGAAGATGCGATGGCGGCTCTGGCCGAAGCTGCGCATGCGTTCGCGATCTCGACGATTTTTCCGCGGATCGGGCGGATACGCTCGACAGAAGAAGTTCTGAAGTCGCTTGTCTGAGTCGCAGTGCGATTCAGCCCGGACCTGAGTCGGACCCTAGCCTGCGATGTGCTTCGTGTACGCGTCCGACTTCATCAGGCCATCGATCTCGGCCGCGTTGCTCGGCTTGACCTTGATCATCCAGCCGGCGCCGTAGGGATCGGTATTCACGAGAGCGGGTTCCTTGTCGAGCCGGTCGTTGATCGCGACGACCTCACCCGCGATCGGCGCGAACAGCTCTGACACGGCCTTCACCGCCTCGATCGTTCCGAACACATCGTGCTTGCCGAACTTCGTCCCGACTTTTGGCAGCTCGATGTAGACGATGTCGCCGAGCTCGCCCTGGGCGTAGTCGGTGATGCCGATCTCCGCGTTGCCGTCCTTGCCCTTACGGACGTACTCGTGCTCTTCCGTGTACCGGAGATCGTTCGGGATGTTCGCCACTTTTGCTCCGCTATGGTGATGCGTGCGAGGACCGCCGCGCGCGCGAAGTCTATCCGCGGCTCAAAAGAGAGTCAAGAAATGCTGACTTGGCTCTCCATGACGCGGGCATCGCTTCCCATGGCGTGGACGTCGCTCCCCTTGACGCGCGTGTCCTTCACTGTGTCGACCGCATCGCGCTGAAGGGAGCTCCATAGCGCATCGACATTGCGCTCGAGTTGTTCAAGTGAGCCGGTGTTGTCGATGCAGTAATCCGCCCGCGCGCGCTTGAGCTCGGCGGGCATTTGGGCGGCGATCATGTTCATCGCCTCGGTCTCTTCCAGGCCGCGATTGGTCACCAGACGCTCGAGCCGGAGGGGCCGGGGAGCATCCACCAGCACGATCGCGTCGAATTCGTCGACGAGGTTTCGCTCGAAAAGCAGCGGAATCACGCAGACGACGATCGGATCCCCACGCTCCTTGGCGCGGGCGACTTCGCGGTCCTGCATCCGCGCGACACCCGGGTGGACGATCCTGTTCAGCGCGTCGAGCTCGCTCTGTTCGGCGAACACGATCCGGCGAAGCGCTTCCCGGTCGAGGCTTCCATCCTGCTTGATGACGTCCTTGCCCCAGCGCTTCACGATGTCCCTGAGCGCCTGGGTCTCCGGGCGCACGGCTTCACGCGCGAGCTCGTCCGCATCGATGATGGTGGCGCCACGCTCGGCCAGCATCTTCGCAACCTCTGATTTTCCGCTAGCGATGTTTCCGGTCAGTCCGATGAGGATCATCTTTCAGTGGATCGGGGTGGAAGCAGCCGCCTGCGGGCCAAGATAGGAAGTTCTCCCAGCTATGTCACGCATAAACAACTGCTTGGAGCTTTGCGGATCCATCCCAGCAGTCAATCGAGCTGCTAGAGAAGCGGAACCTGAGCCGCGTCGCTCGGCGGAACGGTGTGGCACATCCTGCAGCGCGCTTCGTACGATTCCGTACCGCCGACCATGATCTGCGGCGAGTTGTAAGGAGCCGGCCGGCCACCGATCAGCCGTTGATTGCGGCTGGCGGGGCCTCCGCAGAGTACGCAAATCGCGTGCAGCTTGTCCACGACCTCAGCAATTGCCATTAGGTCGGGCATCGCCCCAAACGGCTCCCCGCGGAAGTCCGTGTCGGTCCCGGCGACGATAACCCGGCGTCCTCTGGCGGCCAGCGAGGTGACCAGGGGGACTATTCCATCATCCAGGAATTGCGCTTCGTCGATCGCGATGACGTTCGCCATGGGGTCGATCTGCTGGTTGATCTGGGCCGCGGAATCGGCGGGAATCGCCTCGACCGTGCGTCCGTCGTGGCTCGAGATCGAGTAGATGCCGGCGTATCGCGCGTCCAGATGCGACTTGAACACCTGAACCCGCTTTCGAGCGATGATGGAGCGCCGAACGCGGCGGATGAGCTCCTCGCTCTTGCCGCTGAACATCACGCCGGCGATCACTTCCACCCATCCACCGGCCTGGTGGAATGGTCCGCTCGGCCCACTCACGAGCGATCGCGATCTCTACGCGGTGGCCTTCCGCCCCCGCCTGTGGGTCGGTCGGACGACCCGGGACGGCGGGGAGGACGCGGTCGATCGCCTGACGCCCTGTCGCTTCGCGGCCGATCACTGCGCGGCCGATCGCTTCGCCCGCCGCGCTCCGGACGCTCGCGTGGTCCGGCGGAGCGCTCGCGATCCTCTCGATCCCGTTCGCCGCGCACGACGACGCGCCGTCCCTTGATCATCGAGCCGTTCACCCGGGCGATCACGCTGGCAGCGTCACCCGCCGCCACTTCGATCAGGGCGTGGCTCTCCTGCAAATCGATCTTTCCGACGCGATCTCCCGGAATCCCGCCCTCTCCGGCGATGATGCCCATGAGATCTCCAACCTTTACACCGTCGCGGGTGCCGATCGTCATAAAGAGGCGGATCATCCCGCCGGCGGGGGCGCCGCCACCAGCGCGGGGTCGCTCGCCATCAGCAGGACGCGGCTTGGCGGCCGGCGCCTGGTTCGCATCGGCCGCGCGCCGCTGAGCGCGCTCGCGTTCTAATAGATATAGGGCCGCGGCAGCGAGCTCCGTTCCATCGAATTCCTGGAGCAGTGGCTCCAGCGCAATGATCTCGCGGGTGGGAACCCCGCGCGTGAGCACGGCGCGCAGCTCCTGGCGCCCGGCTTCTTCCCGGTCGTGTGCGCGACGCTCGGGTCCGTGAAGATTCAGCGCGGCGAGTCTTCCACCCGTTAGCTCCCTGAGCCAGGGGACTTCGCCCGGCGTTGCAACCACGACGACCTGAACCGGCTTCGCCTGCGAGATGCCGTGCAGCTCCGCGGGCGTCACCGGCGGCTGATAGAAAATCACCGTGTGCGTGGCGGCGGTCCCGACGTAGCCGCGGGTCACGGCGATCGACTCATCATCTTCATGGTAGCCAAGGGTTCTCAGGGTGCGCGCTGCTTCAGCGGCGGCGGTTTCGTCGCGCGCAACAATCAGCGCGGACGGAGGATCGAGATCATCTAGCAGTCTCCGCAGCGCGCTGGCTCGGGCACCTCCAGCGACGGTGACAAACTTGACGATCGGCATCTCGTAATCCGCCGGGATCTCGGGCGCCACCATATCCGCGGGCCCCACGCGCCGGGCGCGACGGGCGTAGCGCTCGACCAGACTCTCCACTGCCGGCGTCAGCTTGCGGGTGACGACGATGCGACCAGCATCGCTGAGCTCGCCGAGTACACCCTCGAGAGCGGTTACGGTGTCAGTGCCTTGGTCGAGAATGTCATCTGCCCAGGCGAGGGCTACGGTGCGTACCGTGTCGAGCTTGAGGAGCGAGGCGCGTACGAGCTCCAGTATTTCCGTCGGCGTTCCCGCCACGGCGAGAACCGGCCGCGTCTTGAAGATGCGAGCCGCGCGCGCGGCACTCGTGATGGGCACGACCTCGATTCCAGCCGGCCCCGAAAGGCGGAGAATTTCCTCCGAAATCGCGAGCGCCGTTTCCGCATCGCGAGTCACCACCACGACTTGCGTGCCGCCCGCCGATGGATCGATGCGGGCAAGGGCGGGAGTCAGGAATTCCGCAATCGACTCGATGGTGTGCGGAAGCGTGTAGACCAGACTTTGACTGCGCCCAGCCGGTCCGGTAGCACGCTCTTCAACTTCCTGCAATTCCGACATCCAGGACCTCTATTTTGCAACGTGGCGTAGTATCCGCCCCGCCGGTATCGTTATATGTCTTCCCACCGCGCGGCGTCGCCGCTCACCAAAGATAGCACCTCGGGGCACCCATGATTACCGCCATCGTATTGATAAAGGCCGAGCCACAGCGAATCGCCCAGTGCGCGACGAAGCTTGCTGGAATCGATGGTGTATCGCAGGTCTACTCCGTTTCGGGGGAGTGGGACCTCGTGGCAATGATCGAAGTGGCCGAGCATGAGGCGATCGCCAGAATCGTGACCGAGGAAGTGACGGTGGTTCCCGGGATCAAGTCGACTCAGACCCTCACCTCATTCCGGGCGTACTCGAAAAAG
>DASWBC010000194.1:0-2759 GCA_036390815.1 Gemmatimonadaceae bacterium | reverse complement strand
GGTCATCCGGGAGCGCGATGCTCGTATCGTGATCCCGCGCATCGACTTTGCCGCCATCTACGCCGAAGCCCAGCGGCGCTATGCGATGCGTCCGGGCCGCGAAATCGCGACGAGGTCCGTGGCCCTGTCGGGGGTCGGGCTTCGTTACGTCGCGCGGAGAGCCCAGCGACTGCTGTCGCGGTGATGCCTTGAGGGAAACGAACTTCGTGGAACCGAGCCCACGTGCCGTCCTCACCGCTCAAGACGATCCTGAGGCGGTGACCCGGTGAGCACGAGCACCCGTCATCCTCCGCGCGTTACGGTTCTCATGTCCGTATTCAATGGCGAGCCATTCCTCGCGCCCGCCATCGAATCCATCCTGCGGCAGACCTTCACAGATTTCGAGTTCCTGATCATCGACGATGCCTCGACCGACGGCTCGCTGGCCATCACGCGTTCGTTCGCAGATCCACGGATTCGCGTGATCGTCAACGAAGCGAACATCGGCCTCACTCGCTCACTGAACAAGGGCCTCGCGGCGATAACGACGGAGCTGGTCGCAAGGCAGGACGCCGACGATGTCTCCGCTCGCCGCCGGCTGGAGGCACAGGTCGCGTTCATGGATGATCATCCGAACGTTGCCGTCGTCGGCACGCAGGCCCGGCTCATCGGCGCGAACGGGGCGGCTTTAGGTCCACTGCTTCCGTGGCGCGCCTCATCCGATCTGGGGCTGCGATGGCAAATGATGATCGACTCGGGATTCGTTCACTCGTCAGTCATGTTTCGCAAGGCGGTTGTCCGTGACGAGCTCGGTGGCTATGACGAAACGTTTCGCACCGGCCAGGATGCCGAGTTGTGGACACGCGTTGCCAGGCGCGGCTCGCTCGCCAACCTTGGGGCTTCGCTCGTCGATTTGAGGACGCATGCGGGCTCCATTTCCCATGGAGAGGCAAGAGGGAGCGATGCGAGCATTCGAGGCGGCGAGGTTTGCTTCGGCCGCTCCATCGGCGACGCGCGCTTTGATCACATCGTCGGTGAATCGTGGGTGATCCTGTACGCGGGCGTTTACTACAACCGCCCTGTCGACAGCGCCGGGGCCAGAGCGCTGGTGCGTGGTCTCGCTGACCTCGTGGCCGCCGTAATGTCCTCACCAGGAGAGCGTGCGGCGAAGCGGGAGTTCGCGCGGACGGCCTCTGCCAAATTCATGCTCATCGCGAAATACCTGTTGCAGCAGGGAAGGCGTCTTCACTCGTTGTCGGCTCTCGGGCGAGCTATTGCGTGCAGTGCGACAACGACCCTGAGCATGGGTTGGCGATACCTGTGGCGGCGAGCCCTTCTCTCCCTGTCGTGGAGACATCGTGTCCCGGCTTCCCCGTGAGCGCTGTCCCGCTTGCGGAGCGGCATCGCGGCTCATGGAGAACGTGAGAACGATTGATCCGGAATCCCGCGAGACGGTAGGCCTGCTGGAGTGCGTCGGGTGCGGCCATTGGTGGATTTCGCCGGTCCCCAGCCAGGAAGACCTTGTCCTCATGTACGCGCGTGCTGACGCCGCGGTGGTCGAGGCGGGAGCCCGGGAGAGCTACAGCGGAAAGACGGCGATGGATTCCTTTCAGGAGCGAGTGCTTGCCCATGCTCGGAACTGGGACCGGTCCACATGCCTGGAGGTCGGCGCCGGCGGCGGCCATCTCTTGCGCCGCCTGAGCGAGATCGGTCATCGATGCTATGGCATCGATCCCGGTCAGTGGGTCCCGGAGCAAGCGATCGTTCCCCGCCTCGAAGACATTCCGGCGGACGTTCGCTTCGACGTTTTCATTCTGCAGGATGTCATCGAGCACCTTTTTGATCCGCGGCATTTTCTTTCGCTCCTGCGGGAGAGGGCCGCGGCGGGGGCGATGCTCTTTTGCTCGTTCCCCTGCAACGAATCTCGCCCCGCCCGGCGCTATCGCGGCGGCTGGGCGATGGTCAGGCCCTTCGGTCACCTTCATTACTTCTCGGTTCGATCGGCCGCGGAGTTGCTTCGCAGAGCAGGATGGAGCATGCGCGCCTCGCAGAAGACGAGGTCGATCCCCATCGCTCGATCCCTTCGCCAATTCGATCTGCGCACCCTGGCTTACGAATTGATCAAGGGAGGCCGGGATCAATTGAACGTAACGGCGGTGGCGGAACCGAGATCGACGGATCAGGCGCGGAGTGAGGGATGAGAATGAGGCTCTTCGGAAGAGAGTGTGGGCGACCGCCTGAACTCCTCAAGCTCCAGGTGAGGCGGCGGTGAAGAGCGGTGAAGGCGGTTCGCCGGTCGTGCTCCTTTTGACGGCCACCATAGATGTTCGCGGAGTGGCGTTCACGAAACGAACCGATCCCGTGGTCCGGCTGGGCGATTACAAACGCGCGCTTCGCTCGTGGCTCGGCAATCCACGCACCCCGCCGATCGTTTTCGCCGAGAACTCCGCCCATCCTCTCGACGAGCTCCGTTCCATCGCCGATAAGGAAAATCCCTTCCGTCACCGCGTGGACTTCCTTTCGTTTGACGACAACAGCTATCCTCGCAGCCTCGGTAAGGGATTCGGCGAGTTGCGCATCGTCCGGTACGCCATAGATCACTCCGATCTGATCGGACCGGGGACGTTCGTCATCAAGGTGACGGGACGTTATTACGTGGAGAATATCGAAGCGTTGATTCGCTGTGCGGAACTGAGCGGGGAAGCCGACGTCTTCTGCGACCTGCGCGGAAACCTGACATGGGCGGACACGCGCGTGTTCTGTGCCACGTCGGCATTCCT
>DASWBC010000193.1:0-2945 GCA_036390815.1 Gemmatimonadaceae bacterium | reverse complement strand
GGAAGGCATTTTCGGCGCGGTGACGCCGAAGCAGAAGGAGATTCTCTCCACGATTGGCAAGCAGGCGAACGGGCTCACCAGACTGGTCAAGCGCCTTCTCGACATTAGCCGCTTCGAGGCGAGCGGCGGAAAGCTCGAGGTCCGGCAGGTCGACCTTCAGCGGCTGCTCAAGACCCTCGAGAGCTCGTTCTCGGTTCTCGCCATGCAGCGGGATATCGCGTTCTCAGTGGAGCACGGCGAGGCGCTTCCATCCATAGTGTATTGGGACGAGGACCGCATCAACGAGGTCCTTGGCAATCTCATCTCCAACGCCTTCAAGTTCACGCCTCGCGGCGGCAGGGTGGCGTTGTCGGTGGATTCGGTGGATTCAAATGTCGTCATCACCGTCGCAGACACAGGGGCCGGGATATCGGCCGCACAGCTCCCGCACATTTTTGACAAGTTTTACCAGGCCGACAATCAGGCGCAGGCGGCCACCAAGGGTACGGGTTTAGGCCTGGCGATTGCGAAAGAAATCGTCGAGGCCCATAGCGGCGAGACGACGGTCGAAAGCAGGGTTGCTGAGGGCACGACGTTCGTCGTTACGCTGCCGATAGAGCCGCCAGGTGCGAGGAGGCGGCCCGACCATACACCGCCGGAGCCTACACCACAGATTGAGGACGCGGGATGAAGAAAGCTTTCCAATTGTTGATTTCATTGCTGGCCCTGACAGCGTGCGTGCCGGTCCAGACGACAGATCCGCCGGTCAAGAGCGATTGGGCGGAGACGCTTTCTTACGCGCGCCGCGACGTCGAGGCAGGCAACTACTACGCGGCGGACAAGATTCTCGATGAGTTCGTGCGGACGCACCCAGGTACCCCTGAGTCCAGAGAGATCATGTTCTGGAAGGCGGCTTACCTGATCGACCCGGCGAACGAGCGTGGGTCGCTCGACGCGGGAATAGTAGCGCTCGACGCGTATCTCGCAGATAGGTCGGCTGGGTTGTACCGCGAGCAGGCCACGGTCCTCCGCCGGACGGCGGCAGTCGCGCAAGGGATCGCGAACGCATCCAGAACAGCCACGGCAGACACGTTGCCAACGGCCGTGGCCAAGGACACGGTAGTCGTCGTCAGCAAAACCAGGGACGAGCAAATTGCAGCGCTCAAGGATCAGCTCGCCAAGAGCAAGGACGATCTTGCCAAGGCCCAGGCCGAGCTGGATCGCATCAAGAAGCGCCTGGCGAATCCGAGCAACTAGACAGCCGAGCGTCTGCGCTCAGCCGACCCTGAACAGCTCGAGGGCCCGAGAGTAGCGGGCACTCAGCACGTTGCGAATTCCGATGTTCTCTTTTGCAGTGAGCTCGGGATCACGCTCCAGCAATCTCTCGGCTGCGAGGCGCGCCTCGACGTTCAGCGCTTCGTCCCGAAGGGGGTCGGCGATGCGGAATGTCGCTGCCCCACTCTGCTCCTCACCGAACAGATTGCCCATGCCTCGCAGCTGAAGATCCGCGCGCGCGATCTCGAAGCCGTCGTCCGTGTCGACGAAAATCTTCAGGCGCTCCGCCGCTTCCTCTCCCACGCCGCCGAGCAGAATGCAGTATGAGGCTTCGGCGCCGCGGCCGACGCGGCCCCGGAGCTGGTGAAGCTGGGACAGTCCAAATCGTTCGGGGTGTTCGATGAGCATGACCGTGGCATTCGGAACATCGATTCCAACTTCTATCACGGTGGTGGATACCAGCACATCGATTTTTCCATCGCGAAACGCGCGCATGATGGTCTCGCGCTCGTCCGCGGGAACGCGTCCATGAATCAGCGCTACGACTCTGCCTGCAAAGGCGCCCGCCGAGAGCTGCTCGTACATCGTTGTCGCGGCCTTGAGGTCGGTCTTTTCGGATTCTTCGATCACCGGATAGACGACGTATGCCTGGCGGCCTTTCTCGGTTTCCCGCGCCACGAATTGGAGGATGCGCTCGCGCGCCGATTCGGGTCGCATGACCGTCGTAACCGGCTGTCGCCCCGCGGGACGCTCGTCGAGCGTGCTGACGTCGAGGTCGCCGTACATCGTTAGGGCGAGCGACCGGGGGATCGGAGTCGCGCTCATGAGAAGCACGTCGGGTGAATCTCCCTTGGCCGAGATCGCCGCGCGCTGCTCGACTCCGAAGCGGTGCTGCTCGTCGATAGTGACGAACCCGAGACGCCCGAACACGGCCGCGTCCTGCGCCAGAGCGTGCGTTCCCACTACGAGCACCGGGTCCGTACTCGCGAGCTTTGCCGCCGCCGCCTTTCTTTCGCGCGCGCTGAGGCTTCCCGTCACCAGGACCGGTTCGATTCCGAGCGGCTCCAAAAGCTTTGTGAACGTTCGGAGATGCTGTTCCGCGAGCAGCTCCGTGGGGGCCATGATGGCGGCTTGATATCCGTTCTCCATCGCGAGTAGCGCCGCGAACAGCGCCACGATGGTCTTTCCGCTCCCCACGTCCCCCTGCAGGAGGCGATGCATCTTGCGGTCGCTCACCATGTCGGCGACGATCTCGCGGACTGCGACCGTCTGCGCGTTGGTCAGTGTGAATGGGAGCGCATTTTTGAGGGCGCTCGTGAGCTGACGCCGGTTTTCAAACGCGATTCCGCTCCGCCTCTCTCTCTTGAGCGCGTTGGCCCGCCGGTGGAGTATGTGGACAAAGAGCAGCTCCTCGAACGCAAGCCGCGCTCTGCCCCGCGTCCCTTCGATGATCGTGCTGGGCCGGTGCACCATCAGCAACGCTTCGCCGAGGCTCGGCAGGCCTGCGGCGCGCAACACATCCTCGGGGAGATACTCCTTGACCAGGGGCAGCAGCGTATCGAGGTGTTGATCGATGATTCCCCGAATCGCCTTGAAAGAGAGACCTTCGGTGGCCGGATAGACTGCCAGCACCTTCCCACCCTTTACGTCATCATCATCCTTTCCAAGGTGGATGTACTCGCGCGGCTGGA
>DASWBC010000192.1:0-4331 GCA_036390815.1 Gemmatimonadaceae bacterium | reverse complement strand
TCTCGATGACTTCGGGCGCCTCGACGACCATGAGACGTTGGCGAGCTGATGCGGCGCTGGAGAGCTCGCCCGATAGCAATCTCGCGACCTCCGCCTCGATGACCGGTGTCTGTCCGACGAGCTGCACCGTGTGCGCACCGTCGAGCTCCTGCAGGGCGAGTAAAGCGCCGGCGATTGTCGCTTTGGGAGCGAAGTCTCCCCCCATAGCGTCCAACGCTATTCGCGCCAAACTACGCTTCCTTCGGTTCTACTCGCTGTTCGCCATCGTAGTATCCGCACTCGGCGCAGACATGATGGGGACGCCTCATGCTCTGGCAGCGGGGACACTTCTGGATGACGATCGCAGGCGCGATCTTGTGCGTGTTGCGCGCGCGTTTCTTTCGCTTCGAGGTGCGTCGCTTCGGGACGGCCATTGTATCAGTTCCTTAAGATGGTTTGACGAGCTAGCGTGCGTCGCCCTGATGCTTGAGCAACGCGCCCCAGCGCGATTCAGTCTTGGTTGGTGCGCAGTTGCAAGTACTCTCATTCAAATTGGTACCGCAAGTCGCGCAGAGTCCCTTGCAATCCTCTCTGCATTGAACGTACGCGGGAGCCGTGAGCAGCCAGGTCTCTCTGACCGCAGCGCGGAGATCGAGCATCCGCGCATTGGGATCGTACAGAAACACATCCGGATCGTCTGCTTCGTCAGCGCCGATACCGGCGAGGAGGAAGTGCACCTCCTCATCGACTGCGACGTCGACTTCTTCCAGACACAACCGGCAAGGAAGCACGATCCCGCCGTCGATGCGACCGGCAAAATAGAATCTTCCCTCCCCCGCCGACGACAATCTTCCGATCACCCTGACGGGTCGCGACGGGCGGACATCTCCCACTTCCCAAATGGGATCGTCCGGTTGAATCGAGCCGTCCACCTGGACGGCTTTGGTTTCCAGCGAGCGTATGTCAAAGGACAGCATAAGCCCTTAAAATTAGCGGGTTTAACAACCCCATTCCAGTCCGGTGACCCAGCTTTTTTTCGTGGCTGAGTTTTCTTAACTGATGACTACCGGCCGGGGGCCGTCGGCGGGTCGGCTCGGGGCTGCGGGCATGAGCGACTGACGGGGGCGCGCTAAACCAGCTCGGATTCTGGGAAGAAGAACCTTGCCTCGCGCTCGGCGTTTTCGTCGGAATCGGACGCGTGGATTGCGTTCCGCTCTTTCGACTCCGCGTAAAGCTTGCGGACCGTTCCCGCTTCCGCCTCGGCGGGATCGGTAGCTCCAATTGTCTTGCGGAGCGTCGCAACCGCGTCGGCGCGCTCGAGCACGATCGGCATGCACTTACCGGACGTCATGAAGCGAACGAGCGGCGCGAAGAACGGGCGCTCTCGATGAACATCATAAAAGGCCTGCGCCTGGGCCTCGGTGAGCCGCATGACACGGGATGCGATGACCTTGAATCCAGCCTTCTCCAGGTGCGCGAGGATCTGTCCGCCCTTTCCGGAATTGAAGGCGTCGGGCTTGATGATGGTGAGGGTCCTTTTGCCAGCCATTTATCGTTCTGTCCTAGCGCATAGCGCGTTTGAGTAAATCCACAACGTCGATTGGACGCTTGGCAACGCCCACGCCGTTCTCCTCGAATGCCTGCATCTTTTCAGCAGCGGTGCCCGCTGAGCCGGAGATGATGGCTCCCGCGTGCCCCATTCGGCGTCCGGGCGGTGCCGTCTGTCCGGCGATGAAGCCGACGACCGGCTTCTTCATCTTTTCGCGGACGAAGCGCGCAGCTTCCTGCTCATCGGTCCCGCCGATCTCGCCGATCATGACGACTGCCTTGGTCGCCGCATCCTTCTCGAAGGCGTCGAGGCAATCGATGAAGTTTGTGCCATTGATTGGATCGCCCCCGATCCCGACGCACGTCGTCTGACCGATGTTGGCGCGGGTCATCTGAAAGACGACCTCGTAGGTGAGCGTGCCCGAGCGGCTTACCAGGCCGACGTTGCCGGGCGTGCAGATTCTGCCCGGAATGATTCCGACCTTCGACTGCCCGGGAGAGATCAGGCCCGGGCAGTTCGGTCCGAGAAGGCGGGAGCCTCGCTCCTTCACGTACGGATAGACCCTCGTCATGTCGAGGACGGGGACGCCCTCGGTGATGCAGACAATGAATGGAATGCCGGCGTCGGCCGCTTCCATCATCGCATCTGCGGCGAACGGCGGCGGGACATAGATCACCGTCGCGTTAGCGCCGGTCTTCTTTGCAGCCTCCGCTACGGTGTTGAAGATCGGGACCTTATCCTCGAACTTCTGGCCGCCCTTCCCAGGCGTCACGCCTCCGACGACCTGGGTTCCGTACTCGATCATCTGCTTCGTGTGGAAGGAGCCGTCCCTCCCGGTGATACCTTGAACGAGCAGCCGCGTGCTCTTGTCGATGAAGATGCTCACTTCGCCTTCCCTCCAGTGGCGAGAGCTACTGCCTTCTTCACCGCCTCGTCCATGTCAGTCATCGCAGAGAGTCCGCTCTTCTTCAGGATTTCGAGCGCGATCTCCTCATTGGTTCCGGTGAGCCGAATAACGAGCGGAACCTTGAGCGGGCTCTGCTTGATGGCCGTCACGATCCCATTCGCGACATCATCGGTGCGCGTGATTCCGCCGAAGATATTGAAGAGAATCGCCTTTACGTTCTTGTCGCTGGTGATGATGCGGAGCGCGGCAACCACCTTCTCAGGATTCGACGAGCCGCCGATGTCGAGAAAGTTGGCGGGCTCTCCCCCATAGTATTTGACGAGATCCATTGTAGCCATCGCGAGACCAGCCCCGTTGACGACACAGCCGACATTTCCGTCGAGCTTGATGAAGGTGAGATTCGCCTTTCTCGCTTCGACCTCGCTCTGCTCTTCAGCGGACTCGTCGCGGAGCGCGGCGATGTCCGGGCGGCGATCGAGCTCGTTGTCGTCGATGACCATTTTCGCATCCAGAGCGACGATCTCTCCGGCGGGCGTCGTCACCAGCGGATTGATCTCGGCCAGCGATCCGCCGTTCTCGGAGAACGCCTTGTACAGCTGCTGAAGAATCTTCGCGGCGGCGCGAACCTGCTTCATGTCGGAATAGAGGAAGAACGCGAGCTGCATCGCCTCGAACATCTGCAAGCCGTAACGCGGATCGACCGCGTGGCGGAGGATCTTGTCGGGCGTCTTGGCCGCGACTTCCTCGATGTCAATTCCGCCGGCCGGACTCGCTATGAACACCGCTCGCTTGGAGGCGCGATCGACGATGATGCCGACGTAGGCTTCACTGGCGATGTCGGCCGCCGGTGTGACGAGAACCTTCTTTACTGGCAGGCCCTTGATGACCAGCTTAAGGATCTGGGCGGCAACGTTCCGTGCCTCGTCAGGCGTTTTTGCGAGTTTTACACCGCCAGCTTTTCCGCGACCGCCGGCGTGAACCTGCGCCTTAATGACGACGGTGGTGCCAAACTTTCGAGCGATTGCCTGAGCTTCCTCCGGCGTCGTTGCCACCTCGCCGGGCGGAATCGGGATGCCGTACTTCCGGAAAATGTCCTTTGCCTGGTACTCGTGGATGTTCACTCTTGCTCCGAACGCGTGCGTGCACGCGGATTGTCGATATTGATGTAAAGCTTTACGGAAGTATTTCCGTACCTCCAACGCCCTGCACCGCTGCTCTTCCCCTGCTCAGCTCAGTAATAATGGCACGACCCTGTGTTCGACGCACGTAATCCGCCGCAGCCGCAACTTTCGGAGCCATGCTGCCTTCGCCGAACGCTCCTTCGCTCGCCAGCCGATCCGCCTCACTCACGGTCATCGAGCCGATCGCGCGCTGCGCCTCCGTGCCCCACCCAGTATAAACGGCATCGACATCGGTGAGAATCAGGAAAAGCTCGGCGCCAAGCTCTCTCGCCAGAACCGCGGCGGCGAGATCCTTGTCGACGACCGCGTCGACTCCTTCGAGTCCGAGCACGGTATCGCGGTAGATGGGAACACCGCCGCCGCCGCACGCGATCACGACGGTGTCGCGCTCGAGCAGAGTCCGAATCGTTGCCAGCTCGTGAATCGCGAGCGGCTTGGGACTTCCGACGACGCGCCGAAAGTGACCCTTCCCATCCTTCTTCACTGCATGGCCCTGCGCCCTCAGCTCACGGGCGCGCACGACCGAGAGCCCATGTCCGATGAACTTCTTCGGATCCTTGAGCGCCGGGTCATCGGCGGCAACCTCGACCTGCGTGAGCACGGTCACGACATCTCTCGAATGCCCAGCCTTCCTCAGCGCGTTCTCGAGCGACTGCTGCAGCATGTAGCCAATCCACCCCGCCGTACCGGCTACAAGCACGCCGAGCGGAAGTGG
>DASWBC010000191.1:0-6088 GCA_036390815.1 Gemmatimonadaceae bacterium | reverse complement strand
GCACACGATCGCTGTGTAAATGCTGTCGTGCGCAATTTCCGGATGCCGTTCGAGAAGCCGTTTTGCCGTATGGAGCGCCATCACGTGCGCGGGGCCACCGCGGATATGATGATCGGGGCAGGCGTTCTGTAGAAAACGCGCAACCACCCTCGCGTGATCGATCGGCGGGGATGTCAATCGCGCCGCCTACGGCTCGCGCCCAAGCAGATCAACTGCGTTGTGCGAGACGTTGCGCGACATACGACGCCCAGGTCGTCCCACGATGCTGGCCCCTGGTGGACAGGACCACGACGACGGTTCCGTCAGCAAGAACGCGCGCGATGCTGGTGTTGCCAGTGTCTCCGATCCCGGAGTGCATCACTTCCGAGACTCTCCCGTTCCGGACGTACACCCTGGTGCCGTAGCCGTAGTGAATCTCGAACGGCGGCTCACTCCGGATGTGCATCAGGGGTGACTCGAGCTCCACGCTTTCGGCTCGGCCAAAGAGGCGCGCATCGTGGATCGCGGTAACCCAGCGGGCAATGTCTTTCGCCGTGCTGCGCATCCCGTTCGCACCCTTGTGTCCCCAGTCTCCGCCTTGAAAGTCGGTCGATTCCATGCGGGCCGGGACGAGCAGCTCCCGCTTGACATATTCCTCCCAGGTGAAGCCCGAAGCCACCTCGATGATCGCCGCCAGCAGCTGATAGTCATCATCCGAATACCTGTAATGAGTACCGGGCGGGTACTCGAGAGGGAGAGCGAGTATTGCGTTGACGGCGCCATCGCGGCGCATGATCCCCGTTCCGGCCGAGTGTCCCCGCAGGCCCGAGGTGTGCGTCAGGAGATGGAAAACCGTAATCCCGCGCTTTGTCTCCGGAGCGTGGGGGAAAAACCGGGAAATGGGATCGTTGAAGGACAGACGATGCTGCGACCGCAATCTCAGGATCGCCGCCGCAGTGAACCCCTTGGTCATCGAGCCGATGTTGAACTTGCTCGAGAGAGTGAGCCGCTTTCCGGCTTGCGGCGAATACGCCTTCTCGAGCAGGACCGAAGTGTCTCTCGCCACCAGCACGACGCCGGAAAAGCCGCTGTCCGCCTGCGCGTGGACAACCGCGTCGAGGCGTGCGTGGTTCTGCGCCGCGATGCGCGTCGCAGGAAAGAGGAGCAATAGCAGGGCGAGACGGCTGCTCATTCGCCTCCTACGGTTGGAGTGGCGGTTCCTGTCAGAGCTCCCCTGGCATCCCGTTATACCTGCCCGTTGTCATCTTTGCTCCGTAAGCGCTAGAGAATGAGGGCGATCGCCGTGAGAATCGCGGCCGTGACGACCGACTTGACGTAAACCGCGCGCGCCTGCCGCTGAACCTGCTGCAACTCCGCGGCATCCGAAATCTGTTGCGGGCCGTTGTCCATGTCGCGCTGACCGCGCGATGCGAGTCTTACTCACGTCTTGTCCCGCGCCTGAAAGACGCCGAGTGCGCCAACCCAGAACGGAAGAAAGAGAGGAAGTCTCCACGCGAGAGGCGCACGGATGCCGATCAGGAGCACGGCGATCACGACACCGACACTAAGCGCACCGACTCCAAACGCGAGTCGCTTGCGCCGCTCGCTCACACCAATGTTGGCCTTCTGTGACGGAGCCGTGTCCATTGCTTCCTCGGTGCTGTTTACAGACGACCTAGTTTAGCGCTCCCGACTCCAACCGGCCAAGCTCAGCAGCAATCAGTCGATGCCTCCAGGCATGGAATCGGCGCCAACGCAGCGTAAAAGCGGCTTCGGCGGTCGCATCCATCGGGAAAAGCGGCTTCGGCGGCCGCTCCCGTCCGGCGTTGCCTACCCATGCATTCGCAGCTAAGATATTGCGCTCGATCCTCCCTAACGACCTTGCCAGGCCTCCGGTCCCCGATGCGAAATCGTGCTGCAAGGCTCAACAGCATCCTCAGATTGGTCGCACTCGCCTGCTGCGCGACCCTCCTGACGTCGTCCCCTGCGAGTGCGCAGCACCTCCGCGACCGAATATCAGAGCTCTTTATTTTCGGTCCGGGACAAGACCCGCTCTTCCTGGCCGGCTCCGGCGACCCCAACAATCCCGCGTCGTTGCAGGCCCACGGCCTCCATTTCATACCTTCTTCGAACGCGGAGAATGCGTCGCTGATCGCGTTCATCACCGACGCGCTCGGCGCCAGCGTCGCCAACATTCCGATCGGATCGACCAGTGGCGGAGAGACTTTCCGGTTCGAGGGCGGCGTGCCGGTGCGAACTTCCACCTCGGCGGGTCCGATCTTCGCCGAGCGGGCGCAAACTCTGGGACGGGGACGGGTACTGGCGGGGATAAGTCGAACCGGTTTCCGATTCGCCACGCTGCGCGGCGTGGACATGCATGACATCGGCCTGACGTTCACTCACCAGAACGTCAATTTTCCGGGGTGCGATGTTCAGTTCGGCGGCGACTGCTCGCTGTATGGGGTGCCGGTTCTCGAGAACGACGCGATGGATTTTCATCTCTCGATGGACCTCAGTGTGCAGGTCACCTCGATCTATGTCACTTACGGTGTGACAGACCGATTCGATTTTGGACTGGTAGTTCCGGTCGTGCAGGCGGACTTTCGTGGCGCCAGCGATGCGCAAATCCGGCCGTTCGGTGGCACCACGGCAGCGCACTATTTCGCCGGTACGCCGGACAATCCCGTCCTGACCGCCAGTCGTCAGAGCCTGGGCTCGGCGGCCGGTCTCGGCGATGTCGCGCTGCGGGCAAAGGTGAACCTGCGAGAGACACCCGACGCCAGCTTCGCATTTCTCGTCGACGGCCGATTCCCGACCGGAAGCCAACAGGACATGCTCGGCTCGGGCAAATTTGCGGGGCGAGCTCTGTTGATCTTCAATTCACGCTTCACGGATTTCTCGCCCCACCTGAACGCCGGATATTTGCATCACGCCGGCACACAGCAGAACGACGCCGTGCTCGGGACCATCGGATTCGATGATCGAATGAATGACAACGTCACTCTCGCCGCGGACCTTGTGACGGAGCTGCAGGTGGGTGACAGCAAGCTTCACTTGCCCGGTCTCGTAACCTATGACGCGCCGTTTCGCCGAACACTGCTTCCCACGAACATTCCCGAGATTCGTGACGACATCGTCAACGGCTCGTTTGGCTTCAAGTTCACTCCCGCTCACAACACGACGGGCGTTCTGAACGCGCTCTTTCCGCTGAATCGCGGTGGATTGAGAGCCAACCTCGTCTACACCGCCGGCATCGAGTACACCTTCTAGCTGATCAAGAAAGCGACCGTCAGCGCATTGATGTGAGGCGCCAAACGCGTCCGTCGTGTGAAAGCGTCACGGCAAAAGCGACAGGCTGGCGCTCCGTTTTTCCCGCCGTCGTTACATACTCGTAAGCTCCGACAAGTTGAGCGTCCGCCGCCGACGCACCTGAAGCCGTAACGTTCGCCACCTTGAAACTGGCGTTGATGGTCCGCGCGCCCTGGAAGAACTGTTCGAAGCGCCGCTGCTGATCGGATGTCAGCGCCGGGTAGACATGTCGGATGGCGCCGATGTCCTTCGACTCTATCGCCCGAGCGAAAGCTTCAACTGTAGGCGCGATGTCAGCGGCAGTGGGCGCCGCCGGCGGTGGCGGTGCTGTCTCCTGCTTCGGCGGCGGGACGACCGGGGCCGCGGTTACGACCGAGGGAGGCGCTGGCAATGCCTCCTGTCTGGTACTCGGATTCTGCGCCGGCGCCTGCGTGACCGCAACCGCCGTGGTTGTGACCTGAGACTGAATTGGTTTGGACGTGACCTTCGTGACGACGGTGCCAGTACGTGTGTCGCGCGCAGTAGCACGGGGCTTTTCCTGCTTGATCGTCCGCGGGGGCGGGGACGGCGGCTGAGTTCCGCGAAAAGGGGTGGCGGCTGCCGAAGAAGTCCCCGCTGTCACCTGCGGCGACGCTGGCGCGGCTACCAGCACCGGCTTGTCCGCAGCCTCCTGCTTTGGAGGGCCTGATCGCGAGCCTTGCGACCAGGCGATCGCGAACAGGGATGCCACGGCAAGCGCTCCCCCACCGGCGAAGGCGAGCGTCCTCACCCGCCTCCGGGAGCTCGTCCTGGACTGCTCGATCGCACTGGCAACTGAAGCGCTCAACGAAACCGAGGCTGGATACGAAGGCCCGCTCAACTTGGATCGCACGTTAGTCAGTTCATTCGCCATGTCGAGCGCACTCGCGTATCGATCTCCGGGCTCCTTCGCCATGGCCTTCCGGACGATGCGATCGAGGGCAGGGGGAAGCCCGGGCATGAGCTCGGTAATATTTCGCGGAGTTTCGGTGATGATTTTGAAAAACAGGTTCTGCAGAGTGGGTGCCTCGAAGGGCTTCATCATCGTGAGGATCTGATACAGGACGCCACCGACGGCGAAGATGTCGGTAGCCGGACTGGTCTTTCCCTCGGTGATCTGCTCTGGAGCCATGTAGGTCGGGGTTCCCAGAATCGATCCGGTACTGGTCATGCTGGAAGACGCGAGATGGGCGACACCGAAGTCCATGATCTTCGCTCTCCCATCTTCCGCCACGCGAATGTTCGCGGGCTTGATGTCTCGATGGACGATGCCGCGCCTGTGTGCGAACGAGAGCCCCGTCAGAACGTCGATTACGATGTCGAGTTTGGCTTGCAGCGAGAGCGGCTCGGCCAGCTCGATCAGTCGCTCAAGGTCCACCCCCTGAATGAATTCCATCGCGATGTAGAGGTGCCCATCCGATTCACCAAGATCGTAGATGCACACGACGTTGGGATGTTGGAGAGATGCGGCTGCCTGCGCCTCGTGCAGGAAGCGCTTCCGCAGGTCGTCCTGCCTCGCGATCGAGTCATTCATCACCTTGATCGCGACGTTGCGATCGAGGATGGAATCGTGGGCCCTGTAGACCACACCCATCGCGCCCTCGCCTACGAGTTCGATGATGCGGTATTTGCCAATTGCTGAAATGTTGGCGTCGGCCATGGGGAGGAGATGGTGTTACATGGGAGAATCGAGCCGCACGGGAGGAATATTCAGCATGCAACCCAATAGGGCAACCGGCGGTTGCTTTCAGCGCACGCCATCCAGAACCGTCGCTCCTGGTCCTACGCCCGGGGCACCGGCGGGGCTTTCGGGGCGTGGGAATGCGCGTGAACGATCTGGGCGTGCGACATTGCGGCCGAGGAATCCGCGGCCGCCGGATCCAGTTCGCGCATGCGCGACCGCGCACTGTCAGCGAGCCTCGCGTCCTTTGTCACATCGGTGACCATCAGAATGCCGAAGAGCGGAGCCAGGGCGTTGGGCGCCAGCGTGCCGGAGCGACGGTATTGTACGAGCGCGCGGTCATACGCCTTTGCCCTAAAAAGCAGGTTGCCGCTGTCGAGGGCCGTTTTCGCCTCGCCCCCGATCCCGCTAGGTGTGGTCAGTCCACCTTTGACGGTGCTCGCGGGGTTTCCATGATCGAGTGGGATCTTCGGCGCTTCACGATTGCTTCCGCCACACCCCCAGATCGTCGCCGCCGCAGTTAGCCAGAGACACAGGGAAGACACTGCGATCCTCATCATTCCGGCGTCTCCGTAAATAGCGTTCTGTAGTTTCCCATGCTCAAGGACCTCCTGGTATTGCCGGGCCATGACACGCGATGCACACAGATGGGTTCTTTGATCGCATGCGCGCCGCGTTGAATTCGGGTCCATGAGGGTTGAATCGGAAGCCGGCGCCCACCGCGGAATGACACGCAGTGCAGTCACGCTCGGCGTGGCATGACGCGCATGATTCAAGACTCTGCCGCGCCGCCTGTCCGTGCCCGAGGCTGAAGCCGCGGAACGCGTCGTGGTAACCCTTTTGACCGATGCGCGCGGTCGCGACGAGTCCCGCCCGCTGGTGGCAGCTCTGGCAGAACTGGGCCGGGTTGTGGCAATCGCTGCAATTTGCTTCGCGCGCGTAGGCCGAGCTGGGGTGACGTGTGATGAAGTTCTGAGGGTGATAACGAGACTGGCGGCCACCGTCAGGACGGTGACACTCGAGACACATCGATCGCTCGTGGCAGGTCTCGCATGTCCTGGGGCTCGCGCTCGCGAGAGGGCCGTGTCCCTCCCTGAATTC
>DASWBC010000190.1:0-3518 GCA_036390815.1 Gemmatimonadaceae bacterium | reverse complement strand
GGCATGACTTGCAGAGCGTGACTCCGCGAAAGTTGCAGATGATGCAGACAAAGGTCCCGCAATCCGAGCACGGATAGCCTTCGGACGCGCGCTCCTCGTTTCCACAGGAACGGCACATCATCACGTCTTTTTCGCGGAGATTCTTCGCCATTCGGTTGTCGGCCTAACTAAATGTAGCTGACGCAAATCCGTTAAGTGACGACTCAGTAAAGGTTTAGAAACGCCAGTTCCGAAAAAGGTCGAACCCCAGCTGCGACGGAGTCTGCGTTGGCTGGAATGTCGGGGTCGCCGTCTTGTCGCATCTGGTGTTGCTGGATCCCGGCTCGATCGCCGCCTGCGCGCTGTATACGGAGCTGATTCTGTACTCGAGCTGAAGGCCCAGATTCTCCTTGAATGCGCTCGGATTCACGAAGCAGAGTCCGGTGCTCAGTCCGAGAAACCACCTGCTCCCCAGTTGCTTCCCGAGTACCGCCCGGGTGTTGAGCAGGCTCGAGTAGTACGACGCGTTGGTCACACTCGTCGCGGCTGTCGGATCGCCGGGCGTTGCCGTCTGCAGCTCGACGATGTCGAGGACGTTTCTTGGAATGGCATTGGTGAAAATGTTTCCGAGCGCGCGCACGCCCAGGCCCGCTACCTGAGTGCCCGCCTGGTCGAGTCCGACCGCTGGCTCGCCTGTAACCAGATAACTGAGCAAGTCGCTTTCGGACAGCGGAAGGTTGTCGGGATTTCTCAGCGCCAGCTGGGGCCGAGCGAGTGTTCCCGTAATGTCCACCTCCACTCTCACATCCCGTCCGTTGACGCTCTTCTGCGGTTGACGCACCGTGTGTATCGCCTTGATGTCGAGCGACGGATTCAGATCCGGCGTCCCGAAGAACCGCAGATTTCCGCTCTGCACATCGAAGGTCGGTTGTATGAACGGATCGACGAGATTGAGCCTGTAGGTTCCCTTGTCTGCGCTCAGCATTCCTTCGAGCGCCAGGCGCGGCGGGTCGCTCGGCGTCGGCGGAGCAAGTGTCACGTTGAGCGAGCCGCCGAGTTTGATGTTCGCTTCCGACGACCGCAGCCAGACGTCAGGACCGATGTCTACCGCGACATTCTCGAGTCTCAGGTTCCGCGCCACCGCTTTCGGCGCGCGCGGCATCACCTGACGGTTTGTCGCGAGCAGCGTATCGACCATGTCCAGGAATTCGGGATCGTTGAGATCGATGATCCTCTTCTTCACGACGTCGGGGATGTAGATCGTTCCGCGCTCGACGCGGATCGTGCCGCGCATCACCGCGTCCTGGGTCGATCCCGTCAGCGTCACCGGCGACCCCGTCGAGATGTCGAGCGCGGCCAGCCCCGGCTTGTCGATCGAGTGGAAGTTCGATGCGTTCGCGACGAGCGAGAATGATGGGTTGTCATAGTGCTCGAAGCTCACCGTGCCTTCGACGTTCAACACGCCGCGCCGGTCCGCGTTCGTTTCCGCGGACAGTTGCTTGACGTGAACGGTGTCACCCGACAGCGCGATGTCCGCCCGGATGTGGATGAAGCGCGTACCAATGTTGGAGAACGCGGCGGTGCCGTCGGCGAGCGAGACCTGCCCGAACAGCCTCGGCTGCTTGATGTCGCCGCGAAATTCGACGTCTCCCACTATCGCTCCGCGGGCATCCACCAGTCCCGGCACGAACGCGCGGAAGAGCCGCATGTCGACGCTGTCCGTGCGGACGTGCCCCCTGATGGAGTCGCCCTTCAGCTGCACGTTCTCGACGATCAGCTTCGCTTTGCTGCTGTGCTGAAGAATGAGCGAGTCGAGTGTGAGGAACCCCTTCGAGAAAACGACCCGGCTCGGTGCCTGAAGGCGATAGCGATTGTCCGCATCGACCAGCACCGCCGCGCTGTCGAGTCTCAGCACCGTCGTGTCCTTGCTGCGCGTGAGATTTCCCGCCAGGTCCGTCTGGACGCCGCTCTGACTCACCATTGATGCGCTGAAATGGCCCGAGGTCGGCGAGGCGAGCGCCACTGAAGCCCTGATGCTGTTGAAGCCGACCGGCCCCAGCGCGACGGTGTCAGCGCCGAATATCAGCGATCCGCTCGGCTGTTTAGTGATGTCGGCGAGGAGAATGGTTCCGCGCACGCTCCGGACACTGCGCGTGCCGAGCTGCACGTTGTTCGCGTGAACGATTCCGTTGAGCGCAAGATGGTCCGCGCTTCCTGTCAGCTCCCCACTCAGCTCGGCGCCGCCGCCGAGCGAGTCGAGCTGTGACGCGGTCGCCAGCCCCGGCACCAGTGCGCGAAGTCGCGACAGCGAATCCATCACCGCCGAGAATTTGAGCGAGCCTGTGTGAGTGCCAGTGAGCCCGAACGTGCCGGAAGCTTGCGCCTTGAGTCCCGTTGCGTTGAGAGCGAGCGTGTCCACCGTCACGACTCCGCCGGCGAAGTGGACCCGCGCGGCAGAAGGATCGACGCGGAGACCGGCGAGCGTCGACTTCTCGATCGATGCCACCGCTTTGCCGGTGAGGGTCGCCAGATTCTCGCCCCGCAGATCGAGGTCGTACTGCCCCGTGAGCTGCGAGTGCGGCAGCGCGTTGTTCTCGAGCAGTGTTCGAAGATCGAGCGCGGCCGAGGTCGCGCGGCCGCGAGCCGCATACTCTTCAGGATCCGCGTCGACCAATCCGCTGTATCCGAACGTCCCTGCCGGCCCCGTCAACGTCGTGTTGACCAGGAGATTGGGAGACATTCCCTTCACCTGCACGGGGCCGGTGTAGCTACCCCGCAGCGGCAGCAGCGGGTACGAGTGCTGCAGGGCGGTGAACGACAGCGGCTGCGCCTGGAGCGCGAGATCGTAGGTGAGATACTTGTCGCCCCACGTCACGCGGCCGTTGCCCGTGACGTGCGAGATCGGCTCGTTGCCATCGTGGTGCAGGAGATCCGCGTTCTTGAAACGCACGTCGAGCCATGAAGAGTCGAGCGTCGCCGTGCCCGACACCGTTCCCTTGATTTTGGGAAAGAACTTGTTCAGGTACTGTAGCGTGCGCACGTCGAGCGTCGCGACATCGACGTTGAAATCGTGGAACGCCGTGAAGGCGGGAAAGAGGATGTCCAGCTCTCCTTCGCCGCGCGCTTCGGTAACGGCGCCGGGCACGTGGGCATCCTCGAAGATGAGCGCCGACTGCTCGACTTTGAAATGATTGAGCGGACCGCCCGACGCCTTCACGGTGCCGGTGATCTTCCCCTGCCAGTCGTAGGGGAATGCCTTTCCATTCAGGGTGCGCAGCAAATCGAAATCAACCGGCGTCGCCTGGAGATCGACGTTCTTGACCGCGAGCACCGATCCACCGGTTCCGAAAGTCATCTGGCCCAGCAACCGCGAGCGCGTGGTGCGCACATCCATGTTGGTCAGGATGTAGTCGAGGAAACGCGGGTTCCGCTGGCTCCTGATGTCGAGCACCATCTTGCCGCCACCCGTGGTGGGCAGCGTTGGATAGACCCACGCGACGTCGGACAGAGATACAGAGTCGCCGATGATGTGCAGATAG
>DASWBC010000189.1:0-1801 GCA_036390815.1 Gemmatimonadaceae bacterium | reverse complement strand
CCACTACACGGTATTCCATGGGGGGGCAAAGACCTTCTCGACACGGCCGGCATTCCCAGCACCTACGGCGCCGAGCCATTCCGGAATCGCGTCCCGTCGGTGGATTCAGCTGTCGTGAGACGTCTCCGCGATGCGGGTGCCGTGCTCGTCGCCAAGCTCAGTCTCGGCGCTCTCGCTCTCAACGACATTTGGTTTGGCGGCCAAACGATGAATCCATGGTTGCTCGAAGAGGGCGCGTCGGGATCGAGCGCTGGTCCCGGCGCCGCGACGGCGGCCGGCCTCGTCGGTTTTGCCATCGGCAGCGAGACGCAAGGCAGCATCGTGAGTCCCAGCATGCGATGCGGAGTTACGGGATTGCGTCCGACCTATGGCAGAGTGCCACGCACAGGCGCGATGACGCTCTGCTGGTCGTACGACAAGCTGGGCCCGATGGCGCGCAGCGTAGAAGACTCGTTGCTTGTATTGCAGGCCCTTTCGGGTCCTGATGCGGGCGACGTGTCAAGCGTGCCCAGCTCGCTCGACTTCAACGCGAGCGCTTCAGTCCGCGGATTGCGGATAGGATACTTCCTCAAGTGGATGGAAGAGAGTCCTGCGACCGATGTCGATCGTGCAACCCTGGAGGCAGCGCGAAGAGTCGGCATGATCCCGACTCCGGTTTCGATTCCCGATTGGCCGTACGACTCATTGAACGTCATCCTCTTCGCTGAAGCCGCGGCGGCGTTCGAGGAGCTGACACTGAGCGGAAAGGCAAACGACCTCCGCGTGCAAACGCCTGACGCCTGGCCGAACCTATTCCGCGAAGCGCGATTTCTCTCGGCGGTGGATTTCGTTCAGGCCGATCGCTTCCGCCGAATGGTGGCGCGCGAGATGGCGCGCGTCATGTCGCAGGTAGATCTCCTGATGGTCCCATCGTTACGCGATGAGATGCTCGTGATATCGAACAACACGGGGCATCCGTCGTTGACGCTCCGCACGGGGTTCGTGCACGTGTCGGAGGCGCGCAGCGATTGGGCGCCCGATCCTGCTCATCCGCTTCCGAAGTTCTCACCGGCGCGGCGAGTTCCGCACGGCGTCACCTTAATTGGTCGCCTGTTCGACGAGGGTACGATCGCCAGCGCAGGAATGGCTCTCGAGCAGTCACTCGGCGTTGTCGGAGAGCGCCCACCGGGATTCGCGAGGTGATGATTCCAATGCGCGACAGCGTGCACCTGCAAACTGTGATTTCGATGCCCGCCGATCAAAATCGCACACTGCCCATTCTCTTCCTCCGCACTCCCTGCGAAATTAGTGGCACCTGGGCCACACAATGCGGCTGACAAAGGGTGTCGCCGTGCTCATTGCCGTAACCTGTGTTCGGCCCGCGGCGCTCGACGGACAGGACGCGTCTTACACTCTCTCGACACGCGATCCGGTCAACCCGTGGCCGACTCAGATCGGGAACGGGCGGCTCGCTCTCAATACATCGCCGCTCGGAACCGCGCCGACCTATTCCTACATGGCGGGCATCTTCGAACACGCGAAGGGAGACGTGCCTCGCATGGCATCGCTACCGGCGTGGAACGAGATCGATTTCTTCGATGGGCGCGCCTGGCTCAACCGCGCTCCGATATCACCATCATCGCTGCAGTCGTACGGGCAGGAGTTGGACATGCGCACCGGATCGATGGGCACGCACTACGACTGGGTAGAAGGAGACCGCCGCACATCAATCGATGTGACCGCATTCGTATCGCAATCCGATCAGCATTTGGGAGTCATTCGGCTTACGATCGTTCCGCATTATGCGGGACGCGTTGCAGTC
>DASWBC010000188.1:0-4451 GCA_036390815.1 Gemmatimonadaceae bacterium | reverse complement strand
AAGCAGGGCGTGCGGATCCTTTCTGAGCTCGAGCCCGCATTGCCGCGAGTGGTCGGCGATCGGGGGAGATTGCAGGACGCCCTCGGATTGATACTCAAGGACGCGGTACGCTACGCCATCCCCGGTACGTCGATCTCGATTCACGCGGCAAGCGAGCCGACGAGGATCAAGATCATAGTGAACCACGGTTCTCCCCATTCGTACACTGGAGACGTCGCGCTCGCGGACAGACTGATCGCCGCGCAGGGTGGCTCGGTGACACACCAGCCGGAAGGGACGACGATCTCGCTGGAGCGAGCGGGGGTCCGAAGTGCAGCCGATGAACCGGCTAAGCTAATCCGCTGACCGTCGCCCTGATTGCCGCGGGAATGATCGGAATGTTTCGAAATGTGACCCATGTCGTTGCTCCCATCGCCGCCGCGAACAACTACCTCCTCCCCTCTGGATAATTGTTCTTGGCGTCTCCCTTGTGCGTCACTCGCCGAGCATACCCGAGGTTCGAAATACCGCCTTGAGTATGAACGCGCCATTCAGCGGATGAGAGAGTACGTTGCGGGAGGGAAACCGGCTCGGTACCGACGGATCCGTCGTGTATCCTGAGTTCCAGACAGCGTATACATCATCACCAATCCTGGGAATCCAGTGGAAGCGGAGATTGAAGTCCACTCTCTGAGACTCGTTGTTGAACTGAACGAAGCCCAGGAACCCAGTGCGCGTATTGAAGGTGTACTCGAGTCGCCCTGTCGTTTGAACGGCCGTGAAGCTCCCCGCCGAGATACGAGCGGACGTAATCGAATGAGTGACTCCGACGATCACGTGTCCTCCACCACGAAGGGTCGCGCCGATTTCCGCCGCATCGCTCCGCCCATCATAGAACTGACCACTGCTGACGATCGCCACGGCGCTGAGCGGGCGCCCGGAGGATGTCTCGTATTGAACATCTCCGCTTGTCCACCAGTAGCGGCCGGCGGCGATGGTCGTGCCACGAAAGATCCCGAACGCTTCGCTCGGCGCGTCCAGCTCGCGCCGCACGTTGACCTCGAACTGATCCCCCGATTGTAGTACGCCGGCGAACGTATGCCATTCGAAGTCCGCGGTTTGCCAGGTCGATGGATCGGTGAGACTGTTCGTTCGACCCGTGATGATGTCCCAGCTCGGAATAGGCGTCAGGTCGAGCTGACGAATCCCCCAGAAGCGTGGACGGGGCTGGAGGTCGATGTGTCCGGTCGTCTCCCAGATTCCCGTGCGTCGCACGAACCCCATGGTGGGATTGAAGCCCGAATCGATCGAATAGAGCGAGACGAAGCTGTCGAACAAATCGTTCGGGGCATCGGTCGATATTCGCCACGCAAGCGGTGTCCCGGGGGCCGCGGCCGTTCTCGTTCCCATCATCCAGAAATGCGGTTCGACGTTGTAGCCACTCACCACCAGCGGAAAGTCGAGATCCACGCCGGCTCCGCGTTCGTCACGCGCACTGGAACGGGATCGATCGACGACCATCGCGACTATCGTCGAACGGTCGAGAAGGTCATGACCGACTCGGACCGCGACGTCGTTCGCCTGCTCTCGTCCGCCGGTCCGCACATCGAGCAGACCGATTCCCCAGCGCCCCGCCTTGCCATAGACGCGTGCGCCGCCGAGAATCGGCACGGGCGCTCCAGTCGAGTCGAGACCAACCCTCCGCGAGTAGAACAGCTGTGTTCTCTCGAGTGTGCCGACGTCGAATAGACCACTCGATTCCAGAAAGAACTCGCGTTTCTCCGGAAAGAACGTCGGAAACCGCGTGAGGTTGATCACTTGTTGGTCGGCCTCGACTTGAGCAAAGTCGGTGTTGATCGTCAGGTCGGCCGTCATCGTCGGTAACAAACCGAGCTTAGCGTCGAGCCCCGCTTTTCCCCCATTTCCCGGCGGCGCCACGCGCGCCCCACTGCTGTCATAGGACGGCGCAACCAACCGCGCCAATGCATACGGACGCAGCTCGAGTGGCCGGTCACCGCGAATGTCGGCGAAACCGCCGATGTCGCCCGTGTTGACCAGATTGTCCAGGCCCTGCGCGCGCCCCCACGACCGCCACAAATCTTCTTCGTTCTTCCGCCGGATGACTCGCCGGACGTTGAGGCCGATGATGTCGTTGCCTGGATTGAACCGGAGCGTTCGCAGCGGAATCGCGAGCTCGGCGGACCACGAGGCGGAATCGCGACGTGTGACGACGTCCCAAATGCCGTTCCAATTCTCATTGACGTTATCGAAGCCGGTGAGCTGCGCATCCCACATGGCGCCATTGGGATTCGTGCGGAACAGGAACGCGCCGCGCCGATCGCGATAGCTGTCGATGAGAACCGTCAGGTTGTCGTCCGACGAAAGGTCGGCGTCACGGCGGAGCTGCGTGCTTCGCACACCGCGCATGTCGCTGTCGTACGCGCGCACGGCGACGTAGAGAAGATCGGCGCCCCGAACGATCTTCACGACGGTGCGCTCCGTCGCCGGTGCGCCTTCGAGTGGCTCGCGCTGCCGGAAATCCACGATCGAATCGACGGTTTGCCATACGGGCTCGGTGAATCTCGCGTCGAGTCGTATGGTTTGGCTCGCCGCGCGAACCCGGTAGCCCGGCTCCCTGAGATCGGCCCGCGGCGTCGCGCCTTGCGCGCCGAGACGCGAAGCAGACAATGCCAGAACCACGAGCCAACGATGAATCACGCGCGCTGTCACCGGGGCTCGGCGGTCACCGCATCGGTTCGTAGATCGGGAACACGGGACGCCCATTGACATTCTCGAGCGGCAGATACACGAAGTGAGTGCGAGGGTCGACAGACACGTGTGCGCGCGCGGCGCCCGGAACCTTGAGCGTCTGGAGAGTCTTCATCGCGCGAAGATCCACGACTTGCAGCAGGGTAGGAGATCATGGCGTAATTGAAGTGGAGCGCGTCACAACAGTATCCCGCTCCGCGCGGCCGAGCAACGAACCCCACCCGAGGATTCGGCGAGCATTCCGCTCAAGCGAGCAGGTGTGAGAAGCGCGACTCCAGGATAGATTCTTGGCCGCGGGTCCAGGACTAAACCGCCGCTGGCGTTCCCCAAACATTGACCCATCTCATGCGCAAGCTTTTGCAAGGGCTCCTATTGCTGTTCGCCGCTCTTCCACTGGCGGCCCAGCAATCCCGGCCATTCGACTTCTCCATCAAGAACATCATGCGCGGGCCGGAGCTGTACGGCCGCCAGCCCGACAACGTCCGCTGGAGCGCCGATAGCAGGTGGATCTACTTCACCTGGCTCGAGCCCGGCACGGATTGGAGGGAGACGCCGAAGCAGTTCCGCGTTCGCGCCGTCCCGGGCGCAAAGCCTGAACGAGTTTCGATTCAACAGGTCGATTCGACGGGCTATCGGTTCGCTCCGACCGAGAGATCGCACAACGGCAGGTATTCGGTAGTCGAGTTCAACGGCGACCTGTTCATCAACGATCTCACGACCGGAACGATCAGGCGCCTCACCCAGACGATCGAGTCAGAGCATGCTCCGCAGTTCTCGGCCAATGACAGAGAGATCTTTTTCGTTCGGAGCAACAACATCTACTCGATCGATCTCTCGTCCGGCTTCCTGCGGCAGGTGACAGACATCCGGCCGGGGCCCGCTCCGACGGACTCGTCGCGGGCACAGGGACAGCGTGGACGTCTCGAGCAGCAGCAGCGCGATCTGTTCGAGTCGGTGCGCGACCGCATCCGAGCCGACAGCATCGCACGCCTGGATCGCCTGCAGCGCGACTCGCTCGGCCTTAGGCCCGTTTATCTGCAGAGCGCAGAGCAGGTATCGGATTTCTCGATCTCGCCCACCGGCACGTCGCTGCTGATCACGACCCGCACGCCCGCCACAGGAAACCGGACGACCGACATTCCGCAGTACGTCACACGCACCGGGTACACGGAGGAGCTTCGGGTTCGCACCAAGGTCGGCGACGCTGAGCAGCGAGGGCGCGTCGCGCTCATCACGCTTCCAGCCGCGACCGTCACCTGGCTCAAGATCTTTTCCTCGGACACAACCACTGGCGCCTTCGACCTGCTGGGCTGGAACGACGCGGGAACGAGAGCGCTGCTCTACGCCTACAGCGGTGACAACAAGACGCGCCTCCTCCAGACCGTGGATCCGGCTGGAGGGCTCACGACGCTGGAGGAAGCCCGGGACACGGCGTGGGTCGGCGGCCCCTGCGGGGAATGCGGAGGCTGGTACGGCGGCGGCGCGGGACGTGTCTGGTACGTCTCCGAAGTCGATGGATTCTCTCACCTCTACACGATCGCGCCCGACGGAAGCGGAAAGCAGCAGCTTACAAAGGGCAAATGGGAAGTACGCGAAGTCACGCTCTCGTCCGACGACCGCTGGTTCTATCTGCAGACGAACCAGGTGTCTCCCTTCGAGCAGCATCTCTATCGCATGCCGACAGCGGGTGGTCCGATCGAGAG
>DASWBC010000187.1:0-1790 GCA_036390815.1 Gemmatimonadaceae bacterium | reverse complement strand
GTTCGCCATGGTGCGTCCGAACCGACCGACGGCGAGAACCTCGTGCTGCACGAGTTCGCGCATCAACTGGATTTCGAGAATCAGACCAGCGACGGCACGCCCGCCCTCGAGACGCGCGGCGACTATCTCGCCTGGGCGCGTGTGATGAGCGCCGAGTTCAATGCGCTGCGCAACGCATCGGATGCGGGGCTGCCGACGCTGCTCGACCAATACGGCGCGACGAATCCGGCGGAGTTCTTCGCTGTGATCACGGAGGCGTTTTTCGAGCGCCCGCGCGCACTCAGGAAAAAGCACCCCGCCCTGTTCACGCAGCTCCAGCGATTCTACCGGCAGGATCCGACGACTTATTCCGTCGAGCCCGCCATGGCGGAGTGATCCGCCTGGTGGCGTAATGCAAATTGTCGTCGTGCTCGCTTTGGTGGTGGGCATACCCGTCGCGTATCTGTTCATAGTCACGAAGCGGATCCTCGCGAGGGACACATGTGGAGTGCCTCTGAGCCTGCTCTTCTTCGCGGCAACGGCGGTAACGGCTGTATGGGCTATCGGGCAATCCCGGGCGGGTTGGGCTGACATCGGATATGTCGGAGTGCCGGTCGAGGCGGCGCTGGCCGCATTCCTCGCTCTGCCTTTCCGCCGGTTGAAAAATGCGCCAATTCGAAGTCGGAGGATCCTGGCGTGGCTTTCACTCGCAGCCTCGGTGCTCATAGTCGTATTCAATGTCGCACAGGGCACCCAGATCGCTTCGGCAAATCGTGCCGACGATGCATACGACGAGGCCCAGTTTGGCCAATTCACTCGCGACGAGAACCTCATCGCTGGCGCCTTGAAACAAAATCCTGGACGAGAAAGAGCGTGGCTGGACAGCAGCATTCGCACGCGGATGAATGACAGCGTGTTCCTGTCGGTGGCGCTGGCGAACGATTCTATTTCCCCCGGGCTCCTGGATACGCTTACAGGCTCGCGATTTCAGCCAGTCGCACTCAGAGCCATCTCGAATCAGGGTACGAGCGGTGAGACATTGGCAAGAATCTTCAGGGCGCATTCAGATTCGGATCTTTTCGTGCACGCCGTGGCCGCGAATCACCACACTCCGTCGCACATTCTACGGGAGATCTATCGGCGCCCGCACAACACCAATGGGATCGAGATATCGCTTGCCGGCAATCCGGCCACCCCCCGCGATGTTCTTCGTGGGCTAGCGAGGTCAGCAACGTATCCGGAGACAATTCAGATGCTATTGAGGCGCGAGACACTCGACTGCCCGTTGTTGCGTGAGGTCGCCGCATATTTGGCCGGCAAGGGACAGCCCTTGGCGCGCGACTACAACGTCGCGCGCCTCAACGAGGTGACGCCGAAACTTTGCTCCGGCAGCGCCGGCAAATGAGACAGCGCGAGGCGAACGGGAAGAACGCTACGCTGAGCAATCGTGTCGGTGATAACGGATCATGAAGCTCTTCGTGCTCGGGGCGACTGGCAAAACCGGTGGCGTGCTCGTCGCCCAGGCGGTCGAGCACGGTCATACCGTCACGACGTTCGGGCGCTCGCTCTTCACCGGGAGTCCAAGCGTGGAAGTCTTCAGTATCATCGGCAATCCGATGAGCGAGTCGGAGCTTGCCGACGCACTTCCCCGTCACGACGCGGTGCTCTCCGTGCTGGGGACCCGCGGGCTCGGCGCGACCACGGTTCTCGCGGACAGCTCGCGCGCCACGATCGCAGCAATGCGCAAATCGGGAGTGAAGCGGCTCGTCATCCTGTCTTCCGCTCTCCTCGACTCGCATATCGGCCTGATA
>DASWBC010000186.1:0-3128 GCA_036390815.1 Gemmatimonadaceae bacterium | reverse complement strand
TTTCTTGTCGGCGCGACGAACGAGGCGCAGCGAGATGATCGCGCGCAGCGCCGTCGACAGCATGTAGCGCACTTCGGTCTGCTGGTGCGGCGGGTAGAACGACAGGACTCGGTTGATGGTCTGCGTCGCATCAGTCGTATGCAGCGTCGAGAATACGAGGTGTCCCGTCTCGGCGGCCTTGAGAGCGGTGTCGAGGGTGTCGAGATCGCGGATCTCGCCCACGAGCAGAATGTCGGGATCCTGACGCAGCACGCGGCGCAGCGCCTGGCCGAAGCTATTGGTGTCGGTTCCAACTTCGCGCTGGTTGATGCTGCTCTTGATGTCGCGGTGCAGGAACTCGATCGGATCTTCGATCGTGATGATGTTCGCGTGCCGGTTCTGGTTGATGTAATGGAGCATCGACGCGAGGGCCGTCGATTTCCCCGAGCCGGTGATTCCCGTGACGAGAATCAAGCCGCGGGGCATCAGAGAAATTCGCTCGCACACCTCGGGGAGGTTGAGCTCCGCGATGGTCTTGGCCTGGAACGGCACGGTTCTGAGCGCATAGGCGATCGTTCCGCGCTGCTGGTAGGCGTTGACACGAAAGCGTCCGATGCCCGGCACCGCGAGCGCGAAGTCCGACTCCTTCTGCTCTGAGAACTCCTTGATGTTCTTGGGCGCCATGATCTGCTCGGCGAGGCTGCGCAGGTCCTCCTGTTTGAGCGCCGGCAGCTCCATGGAGACCATGTGGCCATCGATGCGCAGCGTCGGAGGCCGTCCGACTTTCAGGTGAAGATCCGATGCGTTCGACTGGATCATGTGCTGGAGCACGGCTTTGTAGTCGAAGGCGGGCCCTGCTGCTGCCGACTTCGGAGCGGCCGGAGTCAGCTTGGGAGGTTGCGGAACCATTTTTTCAGCCATTGGGATCTACGCGGAGGAGGACCTGGCCATACTCGACGGGATGCGCGTTCTGCGCGAGAATCTCCTTCACCACTCCGTCGAATTCTGACTCGATCTCGTTCATGATTTTCATTGCTTCGATGATGCAAACTATCTGACCCTTGCTGATTCTGTCACCGACAGCGAGGTAAGGCTTCGATCCCGGCTCGGGAGCGCTGTAGTACGTGCCGACCATCGGCGATTTCACTTCCAGATACTTCGACTTCGCAGCCTCGAGCCTGGGCACTTCCACGGTGCCGGAATTCGCGTCCGCCGACGCCGCTGGAACAGCAGCCGGAAGCAGCGCCGGCATCGCCATCGGCGCCGCCATCTGCACCGCGCCACGCTGCTGCGGCGTCTTCGAGATCCTGATCTTCATCCCCTTGTCGGACGAAATCTCGATCGAATCCACACTCGACTCGTCGAGCATTTCCACCAGCTTCTTCACGTAGCGGAGGTCGATCATCGTCATTTGGCGTATGATGGGGTCGGCACTTGAGCGCGGATCATGCTACTTCGAGTAGCTCTCGGGTGAAATCGGTGAGTATTTCCGGGCCGCTCGCGGCGAGATGGACATCGTCCTCGATGCGGACTCCTCCCCAGCCAGGACGGTAGATTCCGGGCTCGATTGTCACCACCGCGCCCTTTCCCAGCAGGGTCTCGACGGTCTTCGCCAGCCGGGGCGCCTCGTGCACCTCGAGTCCAAGCCCGTGACCGAGGCTGTGTCCGAAGGCGTCGCCGTAGCCCCGGTCCTCAATGTAGCGCCGAGCCAGACCATCGGCATCCTGTCCCTTCATTCCCGCCCGCACAGATTTGGAAGCGACAGCGTTGGCGTGCCTCACGATCTCGTAGATCTCGCGCTGCTCGCCCGAGGCGGGGCCGATCACCATCGTGCGCGTGATGTCGGAGCAGTAGCCCTTGTACTGGGCGCCGAAATCCAGCAGCAACAGATCACCGCGCTCGATCACGCGTGACGATGCGCGCGCGTGCGGAAGCGCCGCCCGCGGACCCGATGCGACGATGGCCGAGAAGGGAAATTCCTCGCTCCCCTCATCGCGGAGCGAGTGCTCGAGGATTCCAGCGACGTTCAGCTCGGTCAAACCCGGCCGAATCTCCTTGATGGTCTTCGTCAGCGCGCGGATCGCGATTTCTCCGGCGTGCCTGATGAGCGCGACTTCGTCCGTATCTTTCGACTCCCGCAGCGCCTCGACCAGATTGATCTGGGGCCGCCATTGCCAGCGCGTGCCATCAGAGAGCAAGCGCTGAAAGTCGCGATGCAGGAGGTGCGCTGACTCGAATCCAACTACCTCAATGCCGGTGAGCCCTGCCGCCAAATTCCATAATCCCGTCCACAGGCTCTGCGCTTCGATGCGGACCTTCGCGAGATCGCCGACTTCGTCGCGCACCTGGGTGTCGTAGCGGAAATCGGTGATGAGGTGGAGATCGCGCTGCGTCACGAGCAGGAGCGCGCTCGAGCCGGAGAAACCCGTGAGATAGCGCACGTTGGGAAGGCTCGTGATGACGAGCGCATCGATGTGCGCGGTGGTGATCGCATCGCGGAGCGCGGCCACGCGCGCGGGCCGGCGATCAGCCATTGGCGGCAACCGGAAGACTCTTCACCAATCCGCGCAGCGCCAGCTCGTAGCCGTACGCGCCGAAGCCGCAGATGACGGCAACCGCCGCGTCGGCCAGCGCGGAGCGACGCCGCTCGGGCTCGCGAGCGTAAATGTTGGTGAGATGAACTTCCACGAACGGAACCTTGATTCCCGCGAGCGCGTCGCGAATGGCGAGGCTGGTGTGGCTGTACGCTCCCGCGTTCACGAGCGCACCATCGGCGCGGCCGCGCAAGGCGTGAACCGCGTCCACGATCTCCCCCTCCCCGTTGTGCTGCGAGAACGTGAGGTCGACGCCGAGCTCTTTCGCGACCTTCAAGAGACGGGACTCGATGTCGGCGAGTGTTTCACTCCCGTAAAGTGCCGGCTCGCGCGTGCCGAGCAGGTTGAGGTTGGGTCCATTGATGACGGCGATTCTCACTCGCCCGTGAGACCGTCGAGCCAGGCGCGGAATTTCGCGACGTCTTCTTCGGATTCCTGTGTCTGTGGCATCCTCGCGTTTACACGCGGCGTCGGCATCGGTGGCGTCGGCGGCGTGGTGCGCGGAGCGCCGGCGGTGCCACTGAACGCGCCGGCGAGCCGTGAGGCCGCGCGGCT
>DASWBC010000185.1:0-8747 GCA_036390815.1 Gemmatimonadaceae bacterium | reverse complement strand
ATCGGGGTTGTTCTGGCTGAGCCACGCGAGACCCTCGTTCCCGTCAGTGACGCACTCGACCTTGTAGCCCTCGACCTCGAGGCTGGTTCGGAGACCGAGCGCAAGCGTCTCGTTATCCTCGAGAATCAGAATTGAGCGGTCGACAGCGACATCACTGGTCCCGGGTGGCTGCCACACGTTCGTCATGACGCCCCGCCGTTCCCATTACTGTGGAGCGCAAGGGTAAAGCGGGTCCCTCCGCTGGGCGTGTCCGAGAGGTCCGCCTTGGCGTCCATCGCGGTCGCCAGATCGCGCACGATCGAAAGCCCGAGGCCAGCACCGCCCGTGCTGTCGTCCAGCGTGCCCCCCATCCGGAAGAATGGCTTCCAGACGTTGTCTCGCTCCGATGCGGCTATTCCCGGCCCGCAGTCATCGACCCAGAGGCGGACGATTTTTCCCTCGCTGCGCACGCCGATCGTGATCGTCTGTCCGGTCGGTCCGTACTTCGCCGCGTTGTCCAGGACATTGATGAGAATCTGTCGAACCGCGCCTGGATCGCCGCGCGCGATCGACGGCTCCGCGACGTCGAGCTCGATGCGCATCTTGCGCGCCTCAGCCAGCGGCGTGAAAAAGTCTGCCGCAGTTTGCACCACACTCGCGACATCCACCGGGCCGGACGTGAGCTGCATCTCGGGCTTGGCCGCCGCCAATACGGAATTGGACAGCGCGATCAACCGGTGCGTTTCCCTTTCTATGATCTCGAGCGATCGGTCGCGCTCCGCATCCGTTCGCGTGCGACCGAGTCGGAGCAGCTGGACGAAGATCAGGATCTGCTGCAGCGGCGTGCGGAGCTCGTGTGACACGTTGGCCAGAAACCGTTCTCGCGAATTGACCAGACGAATCTCGCTGCGCAGCGAAGCGAACCCGGCGATGGCGAGGACGATGCTCCCCGCGAGCAGGAGCAGGGACGCCGGGAGGCGCGACTCGGGAATTCCGCCGGCAACGAGAAACCGCGCCACATCCGGGCGAAGCGAGACCAGGAAAGTCGTGCCTCCTACGAATTGCAACGGAGCTACGCCGTAGAAATTGGAGGACCGCGCGCCACCCTTGGGCACCTGGTATATCGTTCTATGCGCCTCGTCGGTGATGGTGAGCGTCAGCAACGACTCGGCGGGCATACCAGCAGGCCATTTGCCGCCCATCATCATTCCCGATCCTGCATCGGCGATTCGATGCGCACTATCCGCAGTCGATCGAGTTGTGTCCTCGGTGTAGCCGGGCACCATCGGCGGCAGCACTTTCACGACCCGGTACATGAGGGAGTAGTCCGAGGTATCGCGCACCCCGTAGCAGGAGCGATACCCGTAGACCGCAACGACGCTCTTGGAGGAATCGACCGCTGCCGAGTACGCGATGGTTTCTCTTCCCCCCGGCGGGTCGACGAAGAGATAGGCGAAGCCGGAGTTCTTCACCCATGGTCGATTTGCGAGTTTCGGAATGGAGTCTCGAATGATCTTCTCGATCGCCGGTGCGGGGCGTCCCCCCGCGTACGTGATCGCGCGCGATGGCAGGTCGAGGCGGAATCTGTAGATCGGAAACCTCTCGCGCGGGCCGCAGCGCTCCATGGTATCGGGGATGGCGGCGAGAACTGTCACCGGTGGCAGCGCGCTGCGCATCCACGGGTCGCCTGGATGGATGGGGTCGAACGCCCTGGACCGCTCCCGGGCGAAGAGATAGGCGCGAGTCGTATAGAGATAGCTCGCGAACATCGCGTAATCCCTGACGGTGCGCTCCGCGGCGGCCCTGCGCTCCCGCGTGTTGCGCATCGACTCCCGTACGGCGAGAGCGGACACCACGACAACGCCCAGTAGCGCGGCGCCAAGCAGCAGTGGCCGGGCTCCGTAGGCTCGCATGTGACTCGAGATAGACATCGTATTGGACGGGTGCACCAGCGGAATACTATACGCCGTCCGCCACGGTTCCGCCCCGTGGGCGATGTATGCGAATTGTAAACATTGCCGGGAAGCGGCCGCGATTGCGTGCCCGGCGCCCTAACGAGCGAACGAGGCGGGCGCTGTCGCGGCGCCGCCCCGATCGCCGCCCGCGCTCCGACAATATGTATACAAATTCGCTACAAATCCTTCACACCTTCGGCACCGCAAACTCTCTTTCACGCATCTGCTCTCACTCTCACATTGCGCAGACACACCATCCAAGGAGAGTCGAGCTGTATGAGAAAACTACTCTTGTCAGCCATCACCGCATGCGTGTTGACGGCGTCGACGGCGTTCGCCCAGAGCGGAACGACTGTGACAGGCCGTGTAACGAGCGATGCGGGCGTGCCCCTCGGGGGCGCGAGCGTGTTCATCCCCGGAATGAATCTTGGCACGCAAACGAACGACGACGGTAGCTACACATTCGTCGTTCCCGCCGGCAGGGCGACCGGCGCGACATCGACGCTCACGGCGCGCGTGATCGGATACACAGCCCGTTCGGTGCCAATCACTCTTACCTCGGGCACCACCGTCAATCAGAACTTCAGTCTCGCCATCAACCCATTCCGCCTCGGCGAAGTCGTGGTGACCGGCGCGGGAATGTCGACCACCCGCGAGAAGCTCGGCGTTACGATCAACTCCGTCGACAGCTCTCTGATCCGGCGCGCGTCGGAGCCGCAGAACATCATTTCGTCTCTGGCCGGAAAGGCTCCGAATGTCGTGGTTCGCACGCAGTCGGGGGAGCCAGGCGCGGGCGCGTCAGTCCTGATTCGCGGCGCCGCATCGCTCACCGGCACCAACCAGCCGCTCTTCGTCGTCGACGGCCAGCCGATCGACAACCAGACGGTCTCCACGGCGTTTCTCGCCGTGAATGGCGGATCCCTCGGAGATCGCCAGGGTGGAACCGCGACGCCCAACCGCGCCGCCGATATCAATCCGTCCGACATCGAGGCCATCGAGATCCTCAAGGGCTCGGCTGCATCCGCGATCTACGGAGCGCGCGCAGCAAACGGCGTGATCCTCATCACCACCAAGCGCGGGCACTCCGGTCCAACGCGGACCAGTTTCTCGTCCACGGTAAACTTCGACAATGCGCGGCTGGTGGACTTTCTCCAGCACGACTACGCGCAGGGATCGATGGCGAGAGCAGTCCCGGTTCCGGACGCAGCCGCGACATGTGGCAGCACGCCGGACTGTGCTCCTACCGCCGGTAGAACGTCGTGGGGCGCTAAGCTCCCGGCGGGAACTCCAACCTTCGACCACATGAACGAGTTGTTCCGAACGGGCACGACCGCTGACAACAACATTCAGGTCTCCGGCGGAAACGACCGTACAAGCTTCTATTCGTCGATCGGTCTTACCAATCAGCTCGGTGTGGTGAAAGGGCCGAACAACAAGTACAACCGGGCCAGCTTCCGCCTCAAGGGCTCGCAGGAGGTGGGCAGCAAAGTCACCCTCAGCGGCAACTTCAACTACGTGGATTCGCGCGGAAACTTCGTGCAGCACGGCAACGACGTCTCTGGCCTGCTCCTCGGAGCGCTGCGTACTCCGCCCGCGTTCAACAATGAGAACTACCTGACGGACCGGGGCCTCCAGCGTCCCTACAGATTCCCGAATCCAACCAGTGTCGAGGCATTCGGATGCTGCGCGTATTACGACAACCCGTTCTTCGTCATCAACAGCCCCGGCAACCGCAGCGAGCTGGGTCGCACCATCTCGAACTTCAATCTTGACTGGCGCCCGCTCGCGTGGCTGAGCGTCAAGGAGACGATCGGCGGGGACTATTACAGTGACTCACGCCTGCAGGCGCTTCCGCTCACGTCAGCCAACGACGCGGCGGGCAGCGTCATTCGGGCCGAGCAGACGAACCTCGTGATCGACCACAATCTGATCGCGTCGGCAACCGGCTCGCGGGGCGAGAATCTCAACGGCACGCTCACCGTCGGTCAGAATCTCAACTCACGACGCTATCGCTCGCTCTCAGGGCAGGGAGAAGGACTCATCGCGCCCGTTCCACTGGCGATCGAGAACACGGTCTCGCAGACGGGACTCGAGTTCAAGTCGCTGCGCCACATCGAGAGCTACTTCGGGCAGGGCGAGCTGAATCTGTACAACCAGCTCTACCTGAGCGCCGGTGTGCGCAATGACGGTTTCTCCACCTTCGGTGCTTCGCAGCGCCGTCACAATTTCTACAAGGCCTCGGCCGCCTGGACTGTGTCCAATCTGCTTAACGGCGGAGACCAGACCGGCGTTCTGAGCTTCGCCAAGCTTCGCGCAGCATACGGTGAGACCGGACGGGAGCCCGATGTGTACGCGGCCCTCAACGCACTTAGTACCATTGTTCAGTTCGGCTCAGGGTACGGCGACGCTCTCAAGAGCTCCATCGGCGGCGTGCCCGGTATCACGAGTAGCACGCGCTTCGGAAATCCTGCACTCCGTCCGGAGCTGCAGCGCGAGGTGGAGTTCGGCGGTGATTTTGGATTTCTGAATCAGAAGGCCGATCTTTCCGTCGTCGGCTACAACAAGAAATCGAGCGATGTGATTCTGCCGATCACGGTCAACTCGGGCTCGACGGGATTTCTGAGCGCATTCCAGAACGCGGGCGCGCTGAGCAACAAGGGTGTCGAGCTCACGCTCAACGTCCGGCCATTGACCACACAGAATCTGGCGTGGGAAGTCGGCGTGCAGTACGGCCGCAACAAGGGCAACGTTACCAATCTTGGCGGCGCGGAGATCTTCGATCTGCTCGAGGGCTTCGGCGCGAGCGAGGCTGAGGGAGCGGATGTCCTCGGCTACGCTCCGGGCGTGATCATCGGAACGGCCTTCGTCCACTGTGGACGCGGCACCCAGAGCACGGTTCCGGGAATAGCGGGAGGCGTGGTTGCGCAGGATATCGACGCGCTCTGCGCCGCAACGCCTGGCGGCTACAAGAACGGCGCGCTTTTCCTCGCACCGAATGGATTGCCAATCACGGATCCGCAGGTGCGCGTGCTGGGAGATCCACATCCCCGATACACGATGTCTTACACGAGCTCGCTCAAGATCAGGAACAGATTGACTCTGTCGGGCCTCCTCGACGTCAGGAAGGGCGGTGACGTTTACAACGGCACCCGCGGGGCGTTGTACGTGTTCGGAACGCACATAGACACCGATCGTCGCAGCACGCAGGGACAATACGGTGTGAATTACGACACCAAGAGATATCCCGACGTCGCAGGGCCCGGTGCGGGCGTCGTCGGCCTCAAGACGCCGCAGGACTGGGAGAACTGGATGAGCATCGTGGGCACCGGTGGCGGCTTCTCCGGTCCCTCGGAGCAATTCATGGAGGACGGCAGCTTCGCGAAGCTTCGCGAGCTCTCGCTCACGCTCAGTCTCGATCAGCCATTTGTAAAGAATCTGACGGGATTCAGCTCGTTGGATGTCCGCGTCTCTGGTCGCAACCTCAAGACATGGACGAATTATCGGGGCGTCGATCCCGAGGTCAACAACGCCGGGTCGGAGTATCTGACGCAGGGACTCGACTGGTTCGCCAATCCGCAGACGAGATCGTTCGTGATCTCGTTCAGCCTCAACCGGTAAATGCAAAGGAGAATTGCAGTGATAAAACTTCGATATCTCGCCGCGCTTGCCGCCGTGTTGATGGCGACCGGCTGCAAGAGTGACTTTCTCACGGGTGGCGACCTCAGTACGGATCCAAACCGTCCGAGCGCCGCCACCGCCAACCAGCTGTTCGCCGGCGCGGAAGCCGCAATCTGGGCTCTCCTCGGCAGCGATCCGGCGCGGGTCACGGGAATGTGGTCTCGCCAGTTCGCGGGTGGACAGAATCAGTATCAGAGCATCTACAACTACGTGTACGATGAGGGTGTACAGAGCGGATTCAACGCCGGCCTGTATGCGGCCGGTGGTCTGATCGACATCGTCCATGCCCAGCAAATCGCGAAGGACGAAAAGAACTTCGCTTTGTTGGGAATTCTGCAGGTCCAGGAGGCGATAACGATGGGCACGGGCGCCGACCTGTTCGGTAACCTTGTCTATTCGGAAGCGTTGTCGGGTGTTCCTAACCCGAAGCTCGATGACCAGCTCGTCGTCTACGACTCCGTGCAGAAGGTTCTGACTGCCGCGATCGCCAACATGGCGACGACGGATGTCACCAACTCTCCGCCAAGCGCGGCGGACCTCGTGTATTTCGGGGACACCAATCTGTGGACGGAGATGGCGCACACCCTCAAGGCGCGCTTCTACATGCACACGGCAGAACAGCGTCCGGGTGCGTACGCGCAAGCTCTCGCGGAGGCGCAGCAGGGAATCTCTTCGGATGCTGGCAACTATTTCGGTGCGTTCACGTCGAACGCTGCCGAGCAGAATTTCTACTTTCAGTTCGAAGGGCCGGCGGGACGCGCGGGGTATCTCATTGCCGATCCACAGTTCGTGGCCTTGCTCCAGACGAGGGGTGATCCCCGTCGCGCGGAATATTTCAACGCGGCAGGGACGAGGCTCAGCGCGGCGCGTCTGGCACCGGATTTCCCGCAGCCGTTCGTCACGTATGACGAGAACACCCTCATCTGGGCCGAGGCTGCGTATAGAACGGGCGATCAGGTCACGGCGCTCGCGAAGCTCAATGAGGAGCGTGCGAATCACAGCCTGACGGCGGAAGGTGTCGCCGGCCAGCCGCTACTGAACGAGATCCTCGTCGAGAAGTACATCGCCGATTTCCAGCTCGGTCACGAGGCGTGGAACGATTTCAAGCGCGCGTGCACGCCGAACTTTGCGCCTACTCAGGCGGGCCAGAAGATGCCTGGACGGATGTACTACGATCCGAACGAGCGGCTGACGAACACCAACATTCCGCCCGCGGGGCAGGGGTTCAACGGGGCGAGAAATCCGGACGACCCGCCAAACTCGGTGTCCGACGGGACGGGCCAGCCCTGTCTGGCTGGGTAGCCGTCAACACGCGGGATCAAAGGCATGACTCTGAGTCCGGTTCGCCGTGAAGGCGGGCCGGACTCAGACACATCTACTCTGGGAGGAATGGGCGGATGCAAAGACGATTTGTCGGAGTGATAATGGCGGGCAATATCCTGTGCGGCGCTTGCGCGACGTACACCTCGATCGCTCCTTCGCTCGCGCCGACGAGCGGCATTGTTCGATTGTCGATGAACGATGCAGGGCGCTCGGAAACCCTGGGACGCCTCGGCGCGCAAGTGATGACAGTGGAAGGCGAAGTCCGCTCGATCAGCGATTCGGCGGTCACGATTGCCGTCAGCGAAGTGAGTCATGTCTCTTCGGACGTGGAACCTTATCACGGAGAGGCCGTGACGATTCCGTCGCGTTACATAGGAGCGATCGAGCGGAAGCGCGTGCAGGTTGCGCGCTCGCTGTTGATTGCGGGAGCAATCCTCGGGGGCGCGATCTGGATAGGAACGCAGGGCCATGGGGACGTGGCGTCCCGAGCTCCTGGCGGACCCCCGATCGGCGGGCAGTAACTCAACTTGCCGACGAGGCATTAAACGCTGAACACGAGCAATTACTCCGTCGCCTTCGCGCCGGGGGGCAAAAAAGAGCCTTTGCAACGAGACACCGCTGCAAAGGCTCTCACTTTCAGTCGGGGCGACTGGATTTGAACCAGCGACCTCCTGCTCCCGAAGCAGGCGCGCTACCGGGCTACGCTACGCCCCGAATACGACTAAACGCCCCTCGATCCGAGGGACGCTGACACATGTTAACACGCACGGGCGCCCGACGGGAGCCCGGGAATTCGAGCGTGTTGCAGTGTGCAACAGCTCTCGCATTTCGCCACAAACGGGCCAATAAGCGCATATTTGTGACATATCTAAGTGCCTATGTGGCAAACGTTTAGCTACGCTGATCGGGCCCAAAATCGTCGCGTTTTTCGCGTTGCTCGGACGGCACCCATCGCGTCTTATATGTAGAAAAGGACAGCCCGAACACTTTCAACCGCTGGCTGCCTCACAACAGTAAACCTTGGAGCAATTCGATGAGCGCGACCCGTTATCTTCTGGCCGCGATGGTGCTTGGATCAGCCATCAGCGCAAACCAGGCTAATGCGCAGTGCAGCGGCAACGCTGGTGGGTGTCTTACCGTCAACACGGCCTCGGCGACCGTGAATGCGTTGGTCAAGCTCGGTATGAGCGGGACCACGAGCACCTTGAGCTCACCAACAGCTGACCAGGTCGAAGTCGGCGCGACACTCGCCGATGCAGGCCCGACCTTCACGATCAAGGCGAATCGCAGTTGGACCCTGAACATTCGCACCTCGAACCCAGCGACGTGGACGTATGTCGGAACGAGTGGCGGTGTCAAGCCGATCAGCGATCTGACTTGGTCGAACGCGGTAGCTGGAACCTACGTCGGCATCGCCAGCACGGATGCGCTGTTCCTTTCCGGAGCTTCTGCGTCCAACGGAACTGCCGCACAGGCGTTCTTCAAGACCGTGTGGGCGGCGGGTTTCACGCAGCCCAGCAACGCACCAGGTGTCTATAGCCTGCCAATTGTGTTCTCACTCTCGGCGCCGTAACTCACGACGCTGCTCAATAAAACAACCGCTTCCTTTCGAGGATTATCAATATCATGCGCAGCAAAAAGGGTTTTACACTTATCGAGCTTTTGATCGTAGTCGTCATCATCGGCATTCTTGCCGCGATTGCGATTCCTAAGTTCGCGAACACGAAGGACAAGGCGTATGTCGCAGCGATGAAGTCTGACCTGCGCAACATGGCGACCTACGAAGAGCAGTACGCCGCGGACAACAACGGC
>DASWBC010000184.1:0-7208 GCA_036390815.1 Gemmatimonadaceae bacterium | reverse complement strand
CGACGTCGTCAAACGTTTCCAATACACCCGACAGCCTCCTGGCCGTGCTCAAACCGCGGCAGGTGATCGTCACGCACTGGGAAGACTTTTTTCGGTCACAGACTCTGCCAAAGCAACTGAGTACTGCTACAGATCTCGATGCGTTTCGCGAGAGCCTGTGGAAGTCGCTCCCGAGATCAGCTGGTTGGGTGATGCCGCTGCCCCAGACGACCTTCCGATTTCGCGAAACAGTGGCAGAGTGAAGACTGTTGCGGGTCTACTGTTTGCGTAGTTTTCCCCCATGAAATTTCGCGTCCCGTTCCGCGAGCCCGTGAACGGCATGACTCACCTCGTCGGTGCAGTCCTGTCCGTCGTCGGAGGTGTGGTCCTCCTCGTCATCGCGGTCGACAACAGAAGCACCAGGCAGATCGTCGCGTTCTCAATATTCGGAGCGAGCCTCGTCTCGATGTACTGCGCAAGCGCGTTCTACCACTCGCTCAAGGTCTCGCCGGGGGCGGTCGCGCACCTCCGGCGCATCGATCACATGATGATCTACATCCTCATCGCCGGATCGTACACGCCCGTGTGTCTCGTGCTGCTGCGCGGCCGGCTCGGCATCGGACTGCTCATCGCGGTCTGGTCGCTCGCCGGGTTGGGAGTTTTTCAGACCCTCGTCTGGATGCACGCGCCGCAATGGCTCGCGACTGCGTTGTACATCGGGATGGGTTGGATAGCGGTGTTCCTGGTTCGGCCCCTGCTAGCCGCGGCCCCGCCGGGATTCCTGCTCTGGCTGTTAGCCGGTGGGATTATTTACACCCTGGGCGCCATCGTGCACGCGACCAAATGGCCCCGCGCGACATCGGGCGCCACTCCGCGGCTTTTTGGGTCACACGAGATCTGGCATCTGTGCGTGATGGGCGGGAGTTTTGCCCATTATTGGGCAATGCTCGCGTACGTCTCCAAAGCGGCGTAGCCAAGGCCGACGGTGCCCGCTGCGTCCGGAGAGCGGCGCGATGCAGTGAACTGGGTCGCGCACCTCGCGCTCATTGTCGTCGCGGCAACTGTAACCGCGAGCCTTGCGGGTCGCAGCGACAGCAGGCTGCTACGGGTATCCAGCCTCGCCGTTATGGTCGTACTGGTCGTGCTATTCATTGCCCAGACCTTCAGAGCTCACGGCGTCGGTGGGCCGTTGGGCAAGGGAACTGCCTATGCTCTATCTGCCGCGGGAGTGCTATGTACGGGGCTCACCAAATTGGCGTCGGCTGAATCGACGGTGATTGCGCTCACCATATTCGCGGCGCTCTTTTACATCGGCGGACTCGTTGGGTTCGTGATCCAGATTCGGCAGAGTCTCGGTTCGCAGTAGGCGTCCTATCCGAAGACGCGGACAATTCACGGCTACTGAGCGTCCTCTGTCGCCCATTCGACAGGGCATGTACTCTTGAAGGCTCAACTCATTCGACAGGATCGCAGAATGCTCCTCCGCAATGTTCTCGCAGTCATCCTTGTCCCTCTCGCTGTCGCCTGCGGAAAGTCGAAATCGTCGACCACGGATACCGCGGCAGTCATCACCAATGTCGGCCGCCCGAAGGACACCAGCGGCCCAGCCAAGACCGCGCCAATGATATTCAATCTCACTTCCTCCGCGTTCGACCCGAACGCAGTGATGCCGGCCAAGTACACGTGTGAAGGCGCCGGCATCTCACCGCCGCTCGCGTGGTCGGGCGCCCCGGCAACCACGAAGAGCTACGCGCTCATCGTCGAGGATCCAGACGCACCCGATCCGGCCAAGCCGACGCGCGTCTTCTCGCACTGGGTCGCCTATAACATTCCCGCGAGCGCGACCAGCCTGGCCGAGAACGCGTCCAACAAAGGGATGCCAACCGGAAGCGCGCAGGGAAGTAATGATGGGAACAAATCGATTTACATGGGGCCGTGCCCGCCCATCGGACGCCACCGTTATTTCTTCAAGCTGTTCGCGCTCGATACCATGCTGAAAGGACTCAGCAATCCGAAGAAGGCGGATCTGGAGAAGGCGATTCAGGGCCACGTCGTCGGCAACGCCGTGCTGATCGGCACATACGAGAAGACAAGGAAATAGCGAGTCCGACCTGATCGGACGAACCAGAGCAGTTCTCGAGTCCGACCTGATCGGACCCGCCAGGAGCAGTTCTCGACGTCTTGCCCGGCCAAGGTTGATGCGCACTCGACCCGTTGCGTTTCTCTATTTGCTGGCCACTATGGGAGCCCTCGCGTTTTCTTCCGCGGGGGCGCAACAGCCGACGCCCAACGATTCCGCGCCGCCGCCTATCAGGCTCCGCGTCTATCTCGATTGCGGCATGTGCGATGTCGATTTCATCCATACGGAAATTACCTTCGTTGACTACGTGCGCGACCGGCAGTACGCGCAAGTGCACATTCTCGTTACAAACCAGCAGACTGGCGGCGGTGGCACCGAGTACACGCTCTATTTCATCGGCCTGCACGAGCTGGCGAACCTTGCCGACACCCTCACCTACGTGGCGCGACCGAGCGCGAGTCAGGATGATGTGAGGCACGGATTGGCGCGAACCATCAGGCTGAGCCTGATCCGGTACTATGCGCACCTCGGCCAGGCGGGCCGTTTCGACGTTACCTACACCGCGCCGACCGGCCCTGGTGGTGAGAGTACAAAGGGAGCTACCACGGATCCCTGGAATCTCTGGGTCTTTACGCTATCGGCGAACGGTGGCGGTAGCGGCGAGCAGTCGTACAACCAGATCTCACTCTATGGATCCGTCGGCGCGAATCGCACGACCGAGATGTGGAAGACCGTCCTCGGCGTGAACGGTAACTATAGTCAGAACAGATTCATTCTCAGCGACGGGAGCAAGTTCAACAGCTACTCTCACGGTTATGGCTTCAACGACCTGATCGTGAAAAGCCTCGGTAAACGGTGGTCAGCCGGCCAGCGTGCGTCGTGGATGGCATCGACGTTCCTGAATCAGCAGCACGCGATCCGATTCGCGCCCGCCGTCGAATACGATTTCTTTCCCTATTCCCAGTCGACGAGACGGATTCTCACGCTCCAGTATTCGCCGGGCATCAATTTCTTCAGATACCAGGACACGACGATATTCGACAAGATCAGCGAAGTTCGCGGCGATCAGACGTTGACGATGTCGCTCGGCTTGAAACAGCCGTGGGGATCGGTTAGCAGCTCGCTCGAAGGCGCGGCCTACATCGACGATTTCACCAAGAGGCATCTCATTTTCTTCAACAGCCTGGATCTGCACCTGTTCAAGGGATTCTCGTTCAGTTCGTTCGCGGGTGTGTCGTTCCTCCGGGACCAGCTCTATCTCCCGCGCGGTGATTTGAGCGATCAGGACCGGCTGCTACGCCTGCGTCAGCTCGAGACGTCGTACACCTACTTCGTCAACCTCGGTCTGAGCTACAGCTTCGGCTCGATCTTCAACAACATCGTAAACCCACGATTCGGGGGTTCGAGCGGCGGGATCATGATCATCAACTAACGCCTCGGGTGGCTGAACAAAACAACTGTCCCGCAATCACGCTCTTTACTTTTGTGGAGCCCGAACCTATTCTTGGCCCCGTGAGCACCTTCTCCTTCGGCGCGCCCTATTATCTCGGCTTCTTCGGGTACAACCGATGGGGGCCCCGGTCGCGCGTGCAGTAGAGTAGACGCAGCTCACAAGACTCCGGGCCTCCGCCAATCGCGGGGGCTTTCTCTTTTCAGAGACCCCGACGACGAGCGGCAGCCCATTCGTTGACCTCCATCGGGGCAGTCATGCTGAAATCGCAAGAGTTGCACAAAAACGGAACGGGACCGCACGCGTCTGGTGAGCCTCACGCCCGGGCCATGACGATGCGCGTTGCATTTCAGGGAGATCGGGGCGCCTACGCCGAGAACGCGATCTCGCAGATATGGCGGCACCCGGTCGAAGCGATACCCGTTCCGACGTTTGCTGGCGCCGTGCGCGCGGTTCACGAAGGCAAGGCAGACGCCTGCGTGATTCCAGTCGAGAACTCCTCGATCGGGAAGGTTGAGGCGGGATGGTCTGCTCTCGCCGCGCATCCGGATCTGCGAACCATCGGCGAGACGCTGGTTGCCGTCCGTCACTGCCTGCTCGCTCCCAGAGGCGCGACGCTCGATGGATTGCGCACCGCCTCGAGTCACCCTGTTGCTCTCGTCCAGTGCAATCGGTTCTTCGAGACGCACCGGTGGATCAAGCCCGGCAAGTCGTTCGACACGGGCGGTGCCGCGCGCGAGGTCGCGGAGAGTGGAGATCTCTCGCGCGCCGCGATCGCGAGTCGCGCCGCCGCTCAGCGCTACGGACTGTGTGTGCTGGAGGAGGGGATTCAGGATCAGCGCGATAATCACACGCGATTCGTCGCTGTCGTGTCGCAGCGCTCTCAACTTTGGCGACGCACGCACGCGATTCGCGGCGCCACTTCGGTGGACGCCGACGACCCACAGCAAATCGCCGAGGCGACGCGCGAGCTGCTCGGACAAATCGTTGAGCGCAACTCTCTCGAAGTCGAGGAAATCGTCAGCGTGCTCTTCACGGTGACGCACGACTTGAGGTCGGCGGTCCCGGCGCTGGCGGCGCGCGAGATGGGTTGGGTAGGTGTGCCGCTACTCTGCGCGAGCGAGATTCCCGTCGAGGGATCGATGGAGCGATGTCTCCGGACGCTCGTGCAGGTCGAGCTCCGCGCGCCTCGACCCCTCGACACGCACGTCTACCTGCGAAAAGCGATTGCGCTGAGGCCGGATGTGGCGGTCAGAGACTAGTCCGGCAACTCCGTGCGGCGCGACCTGGGCGTTTGTTATGCTATTGACCCTCCCTACCAGGATTCGACTGGGAGGAACGCCGGCGCCGGCGGTCCAGCCTTGGCGTGACTCCCGCCGATCCCGCGCGGTGGAATAACCACCGCCCGCCGAACTCCCGCGACATACGATTTCGGCGACCGAGCCGGCTTGAGCGGGCGGGCCTGGGTCCTCGACGAACCGGCCCGATTGCAGGCTGGCGTCGCGAGAGTGGCGACGAGCAGGATTAGTGTGCCCGCGCGAATGGGGGTGCTGAATCTTTTCACGTCTTCTCCGGAGGCAGAGTCACCGGAAACACTACCCTGCCCCGTCAGAGACCCGTCATTCGGAGCGGCGGCTGCGGCGCCTGAAAGGACCGTGAGCGTCAGAATCGCACAAAGCCCATGGGATATTGCCTTGTATGAAGCCAGGACATACGTTTCAAAAAGGCTCACATGCCCGCACGGGATTCCGTCACCAGCCGTGCTTTCGCTTCCGGTTTTCTCGGAAGGCACAGGCGCTACTGGCGACGCCAGCAAGCGCGACGAGAGGATCGAGATTGTCGCATACGCGATCGAACGCGGCAACAACGCCGCCAGCCACGAAACCATCTCCCATTCCGGACGAGACAGCGCGACTTTTTCAGGTTGCGCTTCACGACGTCGTCAGAAGCAGCGCCCTGTCGATGGCGGAGCTGCGCGAGTGCGTGAAAGCCTGCGTCGGCACCCTGCGGGATACGAACGTGGGACCGGCGCAAATGATCATCAGCATGAAAGCCTGCGCCAAGGAAGGAACTCGGCGCTACCCGCTGCCCCTCAATGAGCACGAATTGTCCAACGCCGACTTCCTGATGGATCAGATCATCAAGTGGTCGATCGTGGAGTACTATAGGGACGCGTAGCACGCACCAAAGCGCGCGGATCGGGGCAGTGCGTTACACACCAGAACGCAATCGCCCACGCGCGGATCCTTAGCACGGGCGCTTCTGGCGACGCCTCTTACTTTTCAAGGCGCCGCAATGTCACAACTCCCCGACACAACACTCAGCCCCCTGCCTGAAGAGCTGGATCGCGCGCTTCGGGGCGCCACTGATCGGACCCTTGTCGCGCTCACCGCGCTCCGCAAGGCCGTACGACAGCACGTGCAGGACGAGCGCGAGCGTGGCACCCCGCTTCCGGACATCGAGGTCGAGCTGCGGACGATCATTGCCCGCGTGCTGAAGGATGCCGCGGGGCGTGACAGCATTGATGGGGAGCGCGACGCTCTCGCCCAGCAGATGATGAAGTGGAGCGCGGGTTTTTATCACCAGCACGACTAGTCAGGCATCTATCACATTCGCGGATAGAGTTCGAGCATAATGAAAAACGGGGACATCAGTTCGATGCCCCCGTTTTCTTTTGGGATTGATTCAGAGAATCAGCCGCCGTGCTCTGTGTGGTCGTCGACGCCCGACTCGTCGTTATCCTCGAAAGCGTGGAACGAGCGACGGATGTTATCCTCGATCATCTGCAGCGCGTTGCTGCCGGCCGTTGCAGTGTTCGGGTCGATCACCGCGCCCGAGCCATCGAGGAACCATTTCGCGACATCAAGTGTTACCGTCGCGTTCATCGTGGTAGCATCGATCACGAGCGGCGGACTGAACTCCATCTCCAGGCCCGCGCGCACGGCGGACGTGAAGACGAAGGGTGTGCCCTTGAAAGTTCCTTCCACTCGAACGCTCTTGCCCACCAGGTTCTGGTTGGCGGTATTGAATGCCGTGGCGTTGTCGCCCGCCGGCTCCAGCTTGGCCTCGAGCTTCGTGTAGGTTCCCTGTGCCAGCGGAACATTGATCACCGAGTGAAGCGCCGCATCGACGGGAATGTCGACCAGCACGGGATCGCGCGAGACATCTTCGCATTCCTGTCCGACTTCCGCGTGGTCATTGCCCGCCGACTCGATCTCGGAGACGCAATTCGTGGCATCGCTCTCATTGAGCTCGATCTTCCCAACTACGACCTGCACCTTTGTCAGAATCAGGTCACCGGCTGCACCGACCACGAGATCGGGGGAGATGCGAATGGCCGCCGGAGCACTGGCGACGTGAGTGGTGAAAGACAGACGAACGGGCTGTCTATTGCCGCCCGTGAGGTCGCTTGAGCACGCCGCGAGAGTGCAAAGAGCTACAACTCCCGCAAGCTTGATGTTGTATAGATAACGCGCGTCCATTTTTTCCTCCTGATCGTTTAGCCGCCAACCAAGGGGTCAACGGCGACAGCTGATTACACTGCCTACACGGCAAGGACGCGGCTAAACGGAGCGAGGAATCGTTGATTTCGGCAGTCGACTCCTTTCAGCGGGTGGAGCGTGCCTCGGGCGGGGATAAAACGCGAGTCTGTCATTCTGCCACTGGTGCAGCCGGGTAGCAAATATTGTCATAACGATT
>DASWBC010000183.1:0-5388 GCA_036390815.1 Gemmatimonadaceae bacterium | reverse complement strand
GCACTACCCGACGGTCCTCTCGAGTCTCGTGATGTTCGCCGGTGATTCGCTGGAGTTCGAGCCGGGCACCCGATTCGGCTATTCGACCTACGGCTACACGTTGCTGTCCGCCGCCATCGAGAGCGCGTCCGGTGCAGATTTTCTGACGTTCATGAGCAACAGAGTGTTCGGGCCCCTTGGGATGCTGCACACCGCGCCCGATCAGATCGACAGCGTCATGATTGACCGGGCTCAGAAGTATGATCGCGACGAGACCACGTTCCGCACCTACCCGGCGCCGCGCGTCGACAATAGCTACAAATGGGCGGGAGGAGGTTTTCTCTCGTCGGCGGAAGATCTTGTCCGATTCGGCAATGCCCACCTCGCACCGGGCCATCTCCAGTCAACGTCGCTCGATCTGCTCTTCACGCCGGTGCGGATCCACGATGGGAAACCGGCGAGGGTCAACCGCGCGGGGAGCGGTTACGGTGTCGGCTGGGTGATCGGTCGCGACGCGCGTGGACGACGCATCGTGAGCAACGACGGCGGCGCGATCGGCGGAACGGCGGAGCTCTTCGTCGATCGAGATACCAGGGTCGTGATCGCCTACTGTGCGAACGTAAACACTGTGGCGGGTCGTCCTCTTCGCGTCATGGCAGCCATGACCCCTATCTTCGATCCGTAGGAGGTCGACGCCTTGGCATCCCCTGAAAGTCGTACCATGCCCGGAAAGGTTTTCAGAAGCTGCGCGGTCTTCACGTTGATCGCTCCAGTCGTCGCAGCCATCCTCGGCCTCGCCGCTTGCGGCAGCGACAGGATCGTTGACCCGCCGCTCCCCCCTGACGCCGAACAATTCTCGCCGCCCGCGGTCTATACGACCTGGTGGAACATGACGCAGGCGTGCTCGGGCTTGACGGGCTCGCTCGGCGCAGTGACGTGGTACACGACGAGCCAGGTTCTCCACGACGTCGGGACCGGAGACGTGATAATCGGTTACTGGACCGCCGGCAGTAATCGGATCGTGATGTTGTCTTCAGCGATGCTGGATGGCGGCGCCGTGAGGCACGAGATGCTCCATTCCCTGATCGGACAAGGCGGACACCCGCGCAGCCAGTTTCTTGGCAAATGCGCGGGAACCGTCGATTGTGAGAGGGGCTGCATCACCGATGGCGGACCTTACCCGCCGCCGCCCGAATCGCCGATCCACGAGGCGGGAGACTCGATCGATCTGACGGTGGAGATAGCGCCAACGAATCCAACCTCCGGGTTCGATGGCGGTTTTTTCTCGATAACGGTCACGGCCCACAACCGCTCGACGCACTGGGCCACCGTTACGCCGGCCTCACCCACGACTGATACCGCCAGCACTGTCTCATATGATGCGGTTAGCCCCGCGCAGGAACGCACTGGCGGGGCGATCGCCTCTGATCCCTCGGAGAGAATCTTTGCCCCCGGTGAAACCAAGAAACACGTCTTCGACTTCAGGATCGGTGACGATCCGTTTCTGGAGCAGCTCCAGCCGGGTAATTACACAATTCGCGGCGGGTTCTCCGACTACTGGTCCAGCACCGGCTCCTTCGTCATCGGGCCATGAGCCCGGGCGTCGCGCAATTGGGCCTCAATTGTGGCGTGGCCGCGCCATTAACGTCCGGAACGCAGCGGACCCACCCGCCAGTATTGACCTAACGCCCGGCATTTTCATTGCTGAGTTGGCTCCCGGATCCGAACTGGGGGAGTTATGCGGGGGACGTTGGGGCGGGTGAACCTGGGCTTTTGCGCTGCATGTGCACTGATCGCATCGGGATGCGCCAGTATGCGACCATACGATCCCGGGCCCGGAAAGCGAGTCGCGGCCGGCTTCGTCCAGGAGACCTTCCTCTCGGGTCAATCCGTCAACGTCACGATATCGAACCTGAGCGACGTCACGCTTTACTATCCCGACCGGTTCTGCAAGACGGTACTTCAGAAGATGGACGGCAGTGAGTGGAAGACGGTCTCAGGTCCTTCTGCTGGTTGCTCGGTCGCACTCGGCTTCCTCGATCCCGGTCAAACCGTGGTGCACCAATACCGGCTCCCGCAGGGAGTAGGGGTCGGGACCTATCGTCTCGCGATGCCGATGCCGGTTCCGGCGCCGGAAGACGAGGAGGACGCCGCAGCGGAGCCGGAGCTCCAGAGCCCGACTTTCAAAGTTCAGACGTCCAGTCCGACCGCGGCAACTGGAAGTCCGTCGGTGGCGTCGACGCCCAGCGGCTCGAGGTAGTAGCTCGCAGCTGGTTGCTATTACGGAACGGGAGAAACGGCCGCGAGCCGGGCGACGGCCCATCTCGCTGTTTCCCGAACCAGCGCCACACTATCGCTACTGAGGCTAGAAAGGATTTCGCGTGTTCGGGGATCTCGAACGTCGTGAATTCTTTCCAAAGAGCAGACAGCGGCCAAACGGACATGCGGATTCGGGTCCAGCGCGAGCTCCTTCACTCGCGAGGCTGCGGCCTTACCGCCTATTAGGCCGAGTGCCCACGTTGCCTCGTCGCGGACATGTTTGCTGGTGTCTCTGCTCGCTGCGATCAACGTGTTGACCGCCGACGGATTCTGTAGTTGACCCAACGCCCACACCGCTCCCTGGCGAAGATGGTCATTCTCCGACGTGGCGTGACGCTCTACGACAGATGTAGCCGAGGTTGCTCCAGCGCGGCCAAGCGCGCGTACTGCGGCTTCGCGCACCATTGCATCGGGGTCGCTGGTCAGAGCAATCAGAGCCTGCATTGACGCATCGTCCTGTGCCGCGCCGAGGCGTTCCGCGGCGAACAATCGCGTATTCTTGTCAGCGCTCCGCGCGCGATGTCGCAGGTCCGCGGTCGCAGCGGCATCGAGGTGCGCGGCACGCCGTACTCGCTCTCGTCCAACACTCGGAGGCAACCATCCTTCCCACGAGCAACGGTCTGCGGGAGACTCAGACGACTGCGCAAAGGCTTCAGGTGACGGGCAGAGCGTGATCGCCAACAGAACTACAACGGTGCCGCAAATGAATCCTGCTTCCGACCGCATCATGACCGTCGCAGTTTCCCGAGACCAGCGGCGGCCGCCTGCCGAACGTGCTTCTCCGGATCGCGGAGCGCCCGAGTAAGCGCCGGGGCAGCGCGCGGGTCCCCAATGTTGCCGAGCGCCGTTGCGGCGCCCTGACGAACGTGCTTCTCCTTGTCGGTTACCGCTGTCAGCAGCGCGGGCACCGCGGTTTCGTCGGGAATCTTCGCGAGTGACCAGGCCGCGCTGGAGCGAACACGCGCGTCAGAGTCAGAGAGTGCTCGGACCAGCGGCTGGACTGCCTGATGATCCTTGAACTGGCCGAGCGCCTCGGCGGCGGCGGCTCGGACGCGACAGGATCTGTGATGCAGCGCGCCGATCAAGGGGCCGACAGAGGCGGAATCCGCGAGGATCCCGAGCTTGCGTGATGCAATGGCTGCATCCGCGCAGTTGGCGGAGAGCTCGCTGATAAGTCGGTCTCGATCCGCGCGCACGGGCTGCGATTGAATTGGATTTCTAACGAATGGCGGATCGTCGGTACATCCGCAGTCGGGACCAACGGCAGATTGCAGCATCGATTGAGAGGCGGTCACCGGGTGAAGAAGCAGTGAGGACGCGAGAACCGGTGCGGCGATCGAGATCATGATTCGCATTGAATCCTCGTCAGCGTGTTCGATCCAGAGCGGAGAGCGCTTGCCGCGCTTCGTACTGGACGTATTTGTCCGGATCGTCGACGAGCCGGCTCAGGGGCTGTTGAGCGCGGACCGCGCCGAGTTTGCCGAGAGCGTGTGCAGCCTCGCCCCTGACTTGCGGACTCTGGTCGTCCAGCGCCGCGATCAATCCGTCGGTCGCTCCCTGGACCCAGGTTGAATCATGCCGGGAAGTGGTCGGGTCTACTCTGCCCGCGGGTGCATGATCCATGACGGTATCCGACCTGACCGGGCTTGGAGCTGGCTTTGGCGCCGTCGCCGCATTACCGACCGCGGTCATCATGGGCGCCGCAGACTGCGGACTCTGCGCACTTCGCGCGACTTTCGGTATTTCGGGACCCAGCGAGGAGAAGCGGACGCAGGCGGCCAGCATCGAGATTGCGCAGCTTCCAATCAGCACCGTGGATCGGGTGAAGTCTCCGATGTCGCGGCGCATTCCGGAATCGCGAAGAATCGCGTGCACGCGGTCCGCGAGGAAAGCAGGTCTCGCCAGCGGCATCGCCGGCTGCGCATACGGATAGCGGAGCATGCTGTCCGCGAGATTCAGCAAAGTGTCGGCGTAGCTGGAAGGCCGGACACCGGCGCGAAGTACCAGGTCGTCGGCGGCGTGCTCCGCATCGCGCGTCGCCAGGGCGCTTAGCATCCAGACCACCGGATTGAACCAGTGCAACCCGCAAGCAACCATGGCGGCGGCGCGCGCCCATGTGTCCGCACGCCGAACATGGGCGAGCTCGTGAAGAAGCACAACGCGCAGCTCGTCGTCGTCCCATTCATTCGCGGACGCCGGCAAAAGGATCGTGGGGTGAAGAATCCCGGTGGCGATAGGAATGTCTATTCCGGCGGACTCGAGCACGGTTACGTGAGTTCGAATTCCGATGGCGAACTTCGCTGCCGCGAACAGGGGATCGAGCTTGTCGTGCGTCGCTCGCGTTCCACGGCGCACCAGCCTCCTGGCGAAAAGAAGTTGGCGCAGGAAGCGAATGGCAAAAAACACCATGCCCGAGAGCCAGATCATCAGGACTGTCTTGCCGATTGCTTCTGACGTGCGATGCGATAGGCTTTCGAGAGCACCCGATACGACTGCTGCCTGCGAGGCAGCTGGAAGGTCCGCGGCTCGGGTGGTGGGAGCGCCGATCGCATATGCTGCTGTCGCAACGAACCTTGCCGGAACCTGGATGGTCAGTTGCGGACCGAGAATCAACGCGACTGGCGCGACCGCACACGCGAGGAGAGCTGCATTCCAGACAAGGTTGCGTACGCCTGGCGCGGCGCGCCGGCAAAGGGCGCCTGCGATCATCGCCACCAGTCCCACGGCGAGCGCGACAATGCTCATCGTTACGAGGAAGTGATAAGCCATCGATCAGCATTCCTCAGGACTGAAATCCGTGCGAGTCATCGACCCTGCCTGCGCGCCGCAACTACAGCCATTCTCAGCTCTTTGATTGTCAGCTCGTCCCGGGAATCGTCCGGCAGATCGAGCAGCGTAGCAACCGCTCTCGCCGGCGAGCCTCCAAAGAAGGTGTCAACGAGCTTCTTAAGGGCGGTTCCCTGCGCCGCGGTGGTGCTGATGTTGGGGGAGTACACGTAGCGGAGCCCGTCGCGCCGATGCTTCACGTATCCCTTCTGCTCGAGGAGGGCGAGCATGCCTCTCACGGCCGAATAGCTCGGAGGCGCTTTG
>DASWBC010000182.1:0-5321 GCA_036390815.1 Gemmatimonadaceae bacterium | reverse complement strand
TGAAGTTGTTCTGGACGATGCCGAGGTGATCGCGATGGTAGTTGATGTCGGTCGGCAGGAGCAGCGTATCGCGACGCCCCATGATGCGCTGCTTGCTCAGATCGGGAGCGCGCCAGTAGACTTCCAAACCCAGCTCGTCCGCCTTCACGATTTTTGGCGGCTCGGGGAATCCCTCTCCAAATTGTGCGAGGAATGTCACGTAGCCGTGCGCCGTCGCCTTGTAGTCGGCGAGGGCGGTGTCGGCGATCTGACTGGCCCTGCGCTCGGTGGCGTGCTCGACGAGGTCGCGCGTGCGGGGGTCGTTCCACACCTGCTGCGCACCGATGGTGCTCGCGAAGATCATCGCCGCGAGAACGCCGATCGCGCTGCGGAACCTGATACTATTCACCGCGAACCCGGAAAGTAGGTGAAGCCTCATGATGGAGGAAAACTAGTTGCTGGTGGTTCCTGTGGGTGAGCAAGCAGCGGCGATCAGCACGGTGGAGCACGTGAGCTTCGAAGATTTCAAGCGGAGAGCGGCCGCGGCGACGCTCGTGCCCGTGTGGAAGGATATTCTCCTCGACACCGACACTCCGATCTCGGCGTTCTCCAAGCTCAGACGTGGCCCGTTTGCGTTTCTTCTCGAGTCCGCACCCGCGGGTGGCGAAACGTGGTCCCGCTACACCTACCTGGGAACGGAGCCTCGCTCCGCGTGGAGACTCGCGAACGGGATCGTGGAGGACTGGACCGCCGACACGGGCTGGCACAACGCGCGAAGGGCGGCCGACCCCCTCACCGATCTTGCCGCGCTCGTCGAGCAGGTACAGCCGGCTGACGTCCCCGAGCTCGGGCAGTTCTGGGGTGGAATCGTCGGGTATTTCAGCTACGACATGGTGCGGCTCATCGAAAAGCTTCCGAACCGTCCTGAAAAGGGTCTCGGAGTTCCCGACGCCATCTTCGTATTCACCCGCTCGCTCGTGATCCTCGACAATCTCCATGGGCGAGCGCGGGTGGTGGTGTCTGTTCCGGTTGTGGGAAATGCCAGCGACGCGGAGCTCCGCTCCCGGTACGACCGGGCGATTGTCGAGCTGGATGACGTGCTCGCGCGCCTGCGTGCGCCAGCGCGCCTCAAGCCAATGTCGCCCGATCTCAGCGCTCCGGCGGTCGAGGGCCGCTCCAGCTACGAGCGCGCGGATTTCATGAAGCACGTGGATCGGATCAAGGAATACATCCGGGCTGGCGACTGCTTCCAGGCTCTCCTCTCACGCCGGATCGACGTTCCGCTCGATTTCGATCCCGCTGATCTCTATCGCGCGCTCCGGGCAATCAATCCGTCGCCCTACATGTACCATCTCGCGCTCGATGGAGTCGAGATCGTGGGCAGCTCTCCCGAGCTGTTGGTACGTGTGTCGGACAACCGCATAACACTTCGTCCGATCGCAGGCACCCGGCCGCGCGGTAAGACACCGGAGGAGGACAAGCAGCTCTCCGCCGAGCTTCTCGCCGACGAGAAAGAGCGGGCCGAGCACGTAATGCTCGTTGATCTCGGGCGGAACGACGTAGGTCGCGTAGCGAAGTACGGGACGGTGAAAGTCACGGAGCTGATGAAGATCGAGAAATACTCGCACGTGCTGCACATCGTGAGTCAGGTGGAGGGCGAGCTAAACGATGGGTTGTCCGCTCTGGACGTGTTCCGCGCCACCTTCCCCGCGGGGACGATGACCGGGGCGCCGAAGATTCGGGCGATGGAAATCATCGACGAGCTCGAGCCAGTGTCACGCGGACCATATGCGGGCGCCATTGGCTACATTGGCGCCGGCGGTAAGCGAATGGACCTGGCGATCACGATCCGGACGTGCGTCATCGCGAACGGCGCGGCGTCGGTCCAGGCTGGAGCCGGCATCGTTGCCGATTCGGTGCCCGAGCGCGAGTGGGACGAGACACGCAGCAAGGCCCAGGCACTCCTGAACGCCATTGCATCGGTGCGACGACTCCAGAAGACGAAATGATCGTCGGACTCACAATCCCTGCGTACGAGCGCTTCCAGGTTGGCGGCGCGCGCGTCGTCGCGGCGCAGGCCTGCGCGCCGAGCATCCGCAGAGTGCTGGAGAAGGAAAGGCTTTACGAGTTCGCATCGCGTCAGCCGGACACCATTCCACTCGTCGGACGCGCGCCCGTCTTCGCGGTGAATCTTCCCGGTGGCTGCGGCAGAGTGGTGGTGCGCCACAACATGCGTGGCGGCTGGATGGCCAAGTTCAACAGCGATCTCTTCGTCCTGCCGACGCGGGGCTATCGAGAGCTGCTCGCGTCGCTGCGTCTGCGAGCGAGCGGGGTGAGCACGCCCGAGGTGCTCGCCTACGTGTCGTATCCGAAGAATCTCCTGCTGCGCCGCTCCGATGTCGCGACGCGGGAGATACCCAACGGCCACGATCTTTCCGTCGCTTTGGCCAGGATCACGGATCACGACCACAGGGTGATGGTATTGGAAGCCATAGTAAAGCTGTTGCGATCCCTGACGCACGCCGGGGCGCACCACCAGGATCTCAATCTGAAGAACGTGCTGCTCACGGCAGGCGAAGGTCCGGGGCTCGACGCGCACGTGCTCGATGTCGATCGCGTTCGCTTCAGCTCGCCCGGGTCGCCGCTCGTGGCGAAAGCAAATCTCGACCGACTCATTCGCTCGCTTCGCAAATGGCGCGACCTTCACTCCCTTCCCTATTCGGCGGAAGACGAAGAGTATCTGCGCTTGAGGAGCGTGGAGTGAGCGCTGCGATCGCGCCCGGAGTGCCGGACAACATCTGCATCGTGATGATGAGCGCCGTCGGCGACGCGGTGCACGTGTTGCCGGTGATCAACGCGCTCAAGCGGGCGAATCCAGCGACGCGCATCACGTGGGTTCTCCAGCCGGGTCCCGCTGCGCTCGTGCGCGGCCACCGTTCGGTCGATGAGATAATCGTCTTCGATCGCGCCCGTGGCCTGATGGCGTTTGCGGATGTCTCCTCGGAGCTGGCGAAGAGGCGCTTTGACCTGGTGATCAACCTCCAGGTTTATTTCAAGGCGGGGATCGTCACCGGCGCGACACACGCACCGATCAAACTGGGATTCGACCGCTCGCGGGCGCGCGACCTGAACTGGCTCTTCACCAACAGGAAGATTCCGCCGCATCCCATCCAGCACGTGCAGGATCAGTACTTCGAGTTTCTCACGGCGCTCGGCGTTTCGCCCGAGCCGGTGGAATGGCATCTCGGTCCATGGCCGGTCGAGCGGGGATGGCAGCGCGAGTTCATTGCATCAATGTCTCGCCCGATTGCATCGATCGTCGTCGCGACCAGCAAACCCGAGAAAGATTGGATGCCGGAGCGTTGGGCCGAGGTGAGCGACGCCCTCCACGAGAAGTTTGGGATGGGGGTGGTCCTCGTCGGTGGTCGTTCAGAGCGGGAACTGGCGGCGGAGCGAATCGTCATTGAACGCGCGAAGCACAGGCCGCGCTCCGAGCTGGGGAGCGGCTTGAGAAATCTGGTCTCAATTCTGGATGCGTCGGCGCTGGTGCTCTCGCCCGATACGGGTCCGTTGCACATGAGCGTCGCGCTCAATCGTCCGGTCATCAGTCTCATGGGCTACACCAATCCAAAGCGTACCGGGCCTTACCGCCGATTTCAGAATCTCATCATCGACGCCTACGGGGAGCCCGGAGAGAATTACCCGATCTCGATGCAGAATCGCCCGGGACGAATGAAGCGAATCGAGACGCGTCACGTGCTGGAGAAGGTGCAGTTGTGGCGCGATCGCTACGCCGAGCGAAGTGGAAGATGACGCCGCGAAAATCCAAAGGATCCACTCCGAGCAGGTCGGTCAGCATCAAGGTGCCCGTCAAGGAGCAGGTCTCGGCCGGCGGCGTCGTGTTTCGCGGCGACAAGGGGAGCGTGGAGGTGGTGATCGTCTCGGTCGGCGGACAGAGCAGGTGGCAGCTGCCCAAAGGGCTGGTCGAGGCGGGAGAGAAACCCGAGATAACGGCGGTGCGGGAAGCGCGCGAGGAGGGAGGAGTATCGAGCGAGGTCGTCCAGCCCATCGAGACGATCGAGTACTGGTACGCAGGGCTCGACAACGGCATCAAGGTGCGCTTCCACAAGCGTGTTCACTTCTATCTTCTTCGCTTTCTGTCTGGCGACACCAGAGACCACGACTGGGAAGTGAACGAGGCGCGCTGGGTACCGATCGAGGATGCGGCGAGTCAGCTTGCGTTTGACAACGAAAAGCGGGTGATGGAGAGCGCGCGCGAGCTAGTCGGCTGACGTCGCCAGCCCACCGAACTTGTATTTGACCCCGACGTCCCGCATCAATCCTACCAGCCGCCCGAGGGGCAGTCCCATGACGGCGAAGTAGTCCCCTTCGATGCGCTCGACGATCGTCGCCCCAAATCCCTGGATTCCGTAAGCGCCGGCCTTGTCCATCGGCTCTCCGGTCGCGATGTACGCCTCGATCTCGTCATCCCGCAGCCGTCGGAACTTCACGCGCACCTCCTCGACGGCAGAGCGAAGCTTCCTTCCCCGTGAGACCGCGATAGCGGTGACTACCGTGTGCTCGCGACCGCTCAGCATACCCAGCATCCGGGCTGCGTCGGCGGCGTCGGTCGGCTTGCCCAGAACTTTGCGATTGATGACGACGACCGTGTCGGCGCCGATGACGATGAGATCGGGATCACGCACGGCGATGGCGCTCGCCTTCTCGCGGGCAAGCCGCTCGGCGTGACGGCGCGGAGCTTCGCGTGGACGCATTGTCTCGTCGATGTTCGCCGGGCGAACCTCGTGGGAGATGCCGATCAGATTGAGCAGCTCCCGCCGTCTGGGAGAGCCGGACGCGAGCACGACACGACACTCGCTCACCGCTCGAGCCACAGCGTGACGGGCCCGTCGTTCACGAGCTCGACATCCATCATCTCGCCGAATTCACCGCTTTCGACACCGAGTCCCCGCTCGCGCAATGCAGCCAGGAAGCGCTCGTACAAGGGGATCGCTTCTTCGGGTCGAGCGGCGTCGATGAAACTGGGCCGCTTTCCCTTGTCCGCGTTCCCGTAGAGAGTGAACTGCGACACGACCAGCATCGCTCCGCCGACTTCCGAGAGCGCAAGATTCATTTTCCCATCGGCGTCGCTGAAGAGGCGGAGGCCGGAAGTCTTCTCGGCCATCCAGTCGACTTTCTCCGGAGTGTCGCCGTGCGTGAAGCCGACGAGAAGGAGGAATCCCGTCCCAATGCTTCCCGCCTTTCGCTCTCCAATGCGAACTTCCGCGCGAGAGACCCGCTGAAGCAGAACTCTCAGTACTACTCCACGGTGACTGACTTGG
>DASWBC010000181.1:0-1977 GCA_036390815.1 Gemmatimonadaceae bacterium | reverse complement strand
AAAACAGACGTATTAAAGCTCGCTGGGAAAAGGACTTACCGCATGCGGGGGCTCGCACCTCGGCGGACGCGTACGGTTTTCGCATTACAGAAGCAGCGCAGCGCAGACTCTGTTGTCGAACCGGCGGCGGGCGGCCGCACTGGGATGCAGCTCACGAAAGAAGACCAACGATTCTGATCACCGTTTGAGGAAAGGGCTGATGGCGGTTCGCGATTTTGTCGACGAGAAAAACGTGAAGTGGAGAGTGTGGCCGGTTCTGCGCTCGTCGATCCATCCGAGGACGGCGGCGGAGGACTACCTCGGCGACTACGGCGATGGTTGGCTCTGCTTCGAATCGCCAAACGAGCGCCGGCGCCTCGCCCACTACCCCGACGACTGGGACAAGATCTCCGACAAGGAGCTGTGCAAGCTGTTGAGCAAAGCCGCGCTTGTCCCCGTGCGCGGCAACCGGACGCCGCCCAAACCTGGCGAGTCAGTCAATCCGTAGCTTCATAGTACGGTAGCTTCAGAGTACGGTATCACGCGCCGCACTGCTCATTGGCGCAACACTCCAAACGCCGAGATGCGTTGGGAGCAACCCTCCAGCATCAAGTTGAGTCCAACCTGTCATGCTCTCCGCCAGGCTCCGCACGCTCGTACTTGTCGCGATCTCGACAGTCACTTTTGGCGTCGAAGCACACGGCCAGCAATTAGATGTGATCCGCGGCCAGGTCGTCGGCCCCGAGAACAAACCGCTTGAAGACGCGAAAGTCACGGCGACCTCGCTCTCGGGCAACGTCAATCGCAGCGCGCGCACCGACAAGAATGGGCGCTATACCATCACCTTTCCCGGCGGAGAGGGCGACTACTTCGTCGAAGTCTCCGCCATCGGTTACGCCGCGCGCCGATTCGAGGTGAAGCGCACCGCGGACCAGGAGATCCTCGTCGCCGATGCGAAGCTGCTGCGCGCAGCGGGTCTGCTCGAGACCGTGAAGGTGACGGGATCGCGCGATCGGCCGGAGCGCAACGATGCCACTCCCGACTTGAGCGGCACCGAGAGGCCCGTCGACAACTCCGCGGTGCCCGCCGATCAACAGGGCGACATCGCGGCGATGGCGGCGTCGCTGCCCGGTGTCACGCTGGTTCCCGGACAGGACGGCGATCCCTCCGGCTTCTCCGTGCTCGGCCTCTCTCCCGATCAGAACAACACGACCCTGAACGGGATGAATTTCGGCGGATCGAATCTTCCGCGTGACGCCAATGTCTCGACGTCGCTCGTGACTACGCCGTACGACGTTTCCCGCGGCGGATTCAGCGGCGCGCAGTTCCAGATTCGGGGGCGACCCGGCTCCAACTTCATCACGCGCACGATGAGCCTCAATGTCGATGCGCCGCAGATGCAATGGACCGATCGCGCGGCGAGATCGCTCGGCCAGCAGTACAGCAACCTCTCCGTCGGTGGATTGTTCGCGGGCCCGATCAAGCAGGACGCGTCGTTCTTCAATTTCGCCTACCAGATCGGCCGCCGAGCCAACGACCTCCGCTCGCTTCTCAACACCGACGCGATCGGGCTGCAAACCTCTGGGATCGCGCCGGATTCAGTAGCACGACTGCTCGCGATTCTCCAGCAGCTCGGAGTTCCGACAGTGACGGACAAATTGCCCGCCAGCAGGCTGGGCGAGCAGGGATCCGTCTTCGGCAGCTTCGACTTCGCCCCACAATCATCGGAGAGCGGGCAGGCACTCAACTTCTCCTACAATGGAAGCTGGAATCAGCAGACACCCGCTTCGTCGCTCACGTCCGAGTTTCCCGCGCACAGCGGCGACAGGACCAACTGGAACGGCGGACTCCAGGCGCGGCACACCAACTACTTCGGCATCGGAATCCTGAGCGAGACATCGCTGGGACTGAGTCGCTCGCGCAATTATGGATCGCCCTATCTCGACATGCCCAGCGGAACGGTGCTGATAACTTCGACATTCCCGGATGGATCAACGG
>DASWBC010000180.1:0-10952 GCA_036390815.1 Gemmatimonadaceae bacterium | reverse complement strand
CGGTCGTGGGGAATCCCGCCGCGGCCGAAACCTGGGCGATCCCGCTTCCCATCAGGCCTCCGCCAAGGACGCCGACCTTCCTTATCTTGTTCATCGAGCGGCTCAACCTCTCGTGCGATTGCGGTCTAATCTATCCTCTCGGCAACCGCGCCCGCGAAGAAATCGCTCCGAGAAGTCCGCCGGGTCTTTCGAACTCGCCGTGCTCGAGCCGGTCGAGGACTTGCTCCAGCGCGAGCTGGACGCTGGAGAGCACGCCGCGATGCGTCCGTGCCACCTTGTACGCCGCAAGCGTGCCGCCGGCAAATGGAAGCACGGCAAAGCCGGCGGCAATGAAGAGTGGAATGTGGGCGACGATGAGCCCGAGGCCGAGGATTCCGCTGGCCGCTGCTCCCATCGTCCCCAGAAAGCCTCCGATTCCAACCCGACGCGCTCTGCTGGCGTGAATATCGGCGTCGAGTCTGACGACGACGCGCTTGGCATCCACCGGCATCACGGTCGCGGACACCTGGCCCGCATCCATCAAATAGAAGCCTCGGCCGCTGACGTTGACTGTGCGTCTCAGTTTGCCGAAGAGTCCTCGCTGGGGCTCCCACGTGATCCGATCGGCGAAGCGGCGCTGCACCTGAAGACACTCGTCGCGCAGCATCCATGCGTCGATTGTGGCGAGGACATCGCGAGGAGTCCCGGGCACCGTCCTCGTTGCGGTAGCGAAGCTCGCCCCAGCGATCTGGGCGACGAGACCGCGCTCCTCGGGGACGTTGACGCGAGTTCTCTCTTCCGCCAGCGCCTGGTTGATGGTCGCCGGATTGAGCCCGACTTCGTTTCCGATGTCGAGGAGCTGTCTCTCGCTGATCAGGTCGCCGGATTCGGGAAGCGCGCTCGCGCCCTGAAGCTCCGCGGCCCGCGCGAGCACACGCTCGAGCGCCTGACGGTCCAGCAGCGTCTGCCGCGACGGAATGGGCGCGGGCAGTGGAGACTTCTCATCGGCCATGCAGAATTATATCTGCTCCACAAACCGGTGTACGGTCAGGGGCTCGAAGTACTCGCGCCTGCGCTGCGTTCGCGGCAAACCCAAGCCGCTAGAGCTAAATGCCTCCAAGCACGACATCGAGCTGGCGGACAAGGGCATCGCGAATGGTGTCGGTGAGCGTGAACGTCGCCGTAAAGGCCGCCTGCACGTTCGAGCCCGCTGACCGGTTCACCGACCTCAAGTAGTAGCGCATGTAGCCGTCGAGAATTTCGGGCGACGTGCGCTGAATTAGCAGCGCACCGCCACGTACTGCCGCCGCGCTCTGGTAGCGCTCGCCGAGTCCCGTGCGGCGCTGCTCGGGGGTGATATTGTCGGTGACGGCGGTGCTCGCGATTCCATTGACCGCCTCGTGCGCGATCACGTAAATCGCTTCTGCCGCATCGTTGGGTCGGTCAGGGAAGGTGACCGTAATCGTGTTCGATTGCTTGCCGTTGCTCAACGACCGGCCTTCGCCGTCGAGAGGCAGTGAGAGCAGAATGCTTCCCTGTGCCTGCTGAGTGTTGTTGAGGAATCTCTGCATCCTCGGCCGATATGTCCGCTGCCAGAGCGTATCAACGAGGTCGAGCACGTTGCTGCGCTCGCGCTGCTGCTGGAGCCAGTAAGAGTGATAGAAGCGGCTGCTCTCATCGTCGAGTGACTGGACGAAGAGGCGCAGCCAGTCCCGGTCTGCTCCTGTCTGGAAGTAGGCCGCGAGAAACGCGATCGCACCCGCCTGCTGCTGCGATGAGGCGGCGCGCGGATCGCCGTTAGCACGAACGAACAGGTCGACGGTCTGGGTGAGCTCGCCCCACGTCGCGAACGAGAGCGGCACGAACTGGGCGTTGACGAGCTGCGGATTGAGCGCGAGCCTGGCGCGGAGCTTGTCGCGGTTTGCATCGAGCTGCGAGACCACGTTCGCCTTGTTCTTGAGAACGATCATGTTAGTGCTGTATCCGCGCTTGAAGAAAGGCACGAATGTGGTGTCCTCCTGCAGCATCGCGAATCCATGGAGCCAGAGATCGACGTGCTCACGAGTCTTGATGGGCCAGATTGTGGCTGGCGACTGTTGCTCGGGTGTTGGACCAGCGCCGCCGCTCGTCGCGGTGCCGCCCGTGCCGCCGCCAACCGAAGCGCAAGCCGACGCGAAAGCGACGGCCGATGCCAACCCGAATACCCTGACCAATGACTTCATGATTTCCCCGTTCGGTGCACGAGCGCCAGCTTATTGAATGGATTCCATTATGATCGCGATTCCCTGGCCGCCGCCGATGCACGCAGTGCCAAGTCCATATCGCTTGCCCTGAGCACGCAACGCATGCAGTAGATGGGCCGTGATTCTCGCTCCAGAAGCGGCGAGCGGATGGCTCAACGCAATGGCGCCGCCGTGTATGTTCAGGCGCTCGCGCGGAAGTGACAGCTCGCGCTCGACCGCGCAGGTCTGGGCAGCAAACGCCTCGTTGACCTCGATCAGATCCATGTCTTTCATGGACAATCCCGCCTTTGCCAGCGCGGCCTTCGATGCCGGAACCGGTCCGATTCCCATCACCGCCGGATCCACACCCGCGACTCCCCACGAGACCAGCCTTCCGAGCGCCTCCAGTTTGCGTTCGCGCGCAAACTTCTCGCTGGCGATCACCATCGCGCCGGCTCCGTCGCCGATGCCGGATGCATTTCCAGCGGTCACGACCCCGCCTTTTCGAAATACCGGCTTGAGCGCGCTCAGTTTTTCCGCTGTCGTGTCGGGCCGCATGTGCTCGTCGATCGTCATCTCCTCGGTTTTTCCGGTCTTGGGATTCGGAATGGGAACCGGAACGACCTCGTCCCTGAAGACTCCTTGGTCCCACGCCGCCTTCGAGAGCCGCTGCGATCTCAGCGCGAACTCATCCACGCATCCCCGATCCAGCTTGTACCTCTCCGCGAGGTTCTCAGCGGTCTCGGCCATCCCGAGCCCGACGTAGGAATCGGTCAGCCCCTCCCACAGGATGTCCTCCATCGGCGGCGCCTTGCCAAGTGGCGTGCCCCATCTGATCCCGCGGATGACGTGCGGCGCCATAGACATCGATTCAGCTCCGCCGACCAGACAGACCTGTGCATCGCCGAGGATGATTTCCTGAGCTCCGCTGACCACTGCCTGAAATCCGGAGCCGCACAGCCGGTTGAGCGTGAGCGCCGAGGTTTCCTGGCGGCACCCGGACTTGAGCGAGACATGGCGGGCGAAGTAAATGGAATCGTTCGTCGTGTAGAGAACGTTTCCGAAGATCGTCTGATCGACGTCGGTGGCGGCGACTCCCGCGCGCTCGAGCGCGCTCTTGGAGGCATGAACAGCAAGATCGACCGGGGAGAAGGATTTGAGCTTCCCGCCGAAGGTGCCGAATGGGGTTCGGACGGCGGAGAGGAAGACGACACCCGTGTTCTTTGATGTTTCGCTCATGGCACTTCAATCTAGCGAGTGCAAACTGAACGGGATCCGAGATGTCAGAAGCACAGATCTCAGGACGTAGTCACCGCGCTCCGACCGTATCCTGCGCGCCTCCTATTACAACCCACCGCTGGTACCATAACGCCACCCGCACACGTCTCAGCGCAGTTACTAATGCCTCAGATCTGCACTTCTCAGATCTCGGATCCCGTTCAGTTTGCAGTTTTCAGATCCATTTTATTGACACGCCAATGTCCTAAGCCTTCTTCCCGCAGTTCACGCAGAATTTCCAAACGGGATCAAGCTCCGCGCCGCACCCAGCGCAGTGTTTCGCGGCGAGATTCTGTCCACAGTGCGGGCAGTAGATCGCGGTCCGGCCCTCTGGCAAAGTGCCTCCGCAGAATTTGCACCCTACCGCTGGCTCCATTGTCGATATTGATGGCGCGACGAACGAAGTCGTGGCTTCTCCGAGAGCGCCGCCGTTGCCGTTCCCCGTCTGGCCCGTGCGGCCGACCGAGTAGCCGCCGGCGTTCTGCGCCGGAATCGCGACTCCGAGTTTCTGGAGCGCGTCGGGCGCCAACGAGATCCTCGCTTCGGCGTAGTCGCGAAAGGCTCCCACGTCCGCGTTCGGCGAGTCCATCTCCTTCTTCAATCTGTCCTGCATCGCCTGGTCGGCGCGGACGTAACCCTTTTCGCCGGAGAGTAACCGAGTCAGTGCGGCTTCGTAGTCCTGATTTGTTTCGATGCCGAGGTCGCGACGGTAGTGCCGATACGGGACGAGTGTGTCGTACAACTCCTGCACAGTGAAAGGCACGCTCAGATACTCGGCGTGTCCGTTTCTGATGTTGTGAACCAGGCGCTGAAAGAGGCGGTCTAGGTCGTCCATGCTCGCTTGCTCGGCTGGAAGGATTGAAGATCGGGGAAGGGAGCCATGTTCTTCAAGTCGACCGCTCCTTCCTTCTGCGTGGCCACCCAGCTATCGAACTCAGACTCTCGTAACCCGCCTGAGTTTGATCGTTCCGCTGCCGCGCGGGTCGCGAGGAAGTTTGCGTATTCATTTTGGGGCTGGCCGTTGTGTCCGCGCACCCATCTCCATTGGACCTCGTGGCCCTCCACCGCTGCAACCGCCTGCTTCCACAGCTCCAGGTTTTCAATGGGCCCACCTTTTCGCTTCCAGCCGCGCGCGATCCACGACGCCACCCAGGAATTCATTCCTTCGACGATGTACTTCGAGTCGCTGGTGAACAATACCCGGTACGAGTTGCCACGCCGAGAGATCTCGCGGAACGCCTCGATGACCGATCGAAGCGCCATACGGTTGTTGGTCGTCGCGGGCTCGGAGATCCAGTAATCGCAACGGGTGACTTCGCTGGATTTGGGATGAAGCCACTCGATCACGCCGCCGGCGCCGCCGGGATTGTCTCCTTCGCGTCCATTTCCGATGCACGACTCGTCGGCGTAGATCGCGACCAGGTCACCAGATTGTGCCCGCGTCACTTCACGACCTCGAAGCTGTCCATCTCATCGAGATAGATCGTGATCTCGTCACCGGTGGTGGGGTGCGTCGCTTCGACTGCTTCGCGACCCTTGATCATGCGCAATCTCATCGGCACCACGACGTACTCGGTTCCGCGCCGGTAGGCCGAGATGCGCGTTCCACCGCTGATCGCACTCTCGAGAAGGTCGTACTGCTTGTGAGTCCACTGCGCCACTCGACGGATCCTCTATGAAGGAGAGACAGTCTCGTCACACCATTCGCGAACGACGCGCGTCAGCACGCGGGTGGCGAGATCTATTTCTTCGATCGGCACGAACTCCTCGGCGGAATGGGCCAGCGCGATGTCGCCCGGACCGAAGCAGATCGTGGGAATCCCAGCTTCGTTGAGAAGCGCCGCGTCGGTCCACGCCGAGAGTCCTTCGATTTTCACGGGCAGCTTCTCGCGCTCGAGCGCGCCGCGCAGCCTCTTCACGATCGGAGAATCCACCGGAACATCACTCGGGAGCTGTGCCGTACTCAATGTAACCCGGGCGGCGAACTGAGGATGATTCGAGCGCACGGTCTCGCACGCGTCAGTGATCTCCCTGAGCGCCTTCTCGGCTGATTCGCCAGGCAGGGTGCGTCTCTCGATCGAAAGATTGCAGGCTTCAGGATAAGTGGACATTCCGACTCCGCCCTGGATCTTCGAGGCATGGAGCGAGCCGCGACCAAGCAATTGATGGCGCGGGCCCGATTCGCGCGTCCGCTCGAGCTTCTCCAGTTGGGCGAGTAGCAGACCGGCGTGGGTGATAGCGTCGACTCCAATGTCGTAGCGACTTCCGTGAGCCGCTCTTCCAGTCAGCGCGACGTCCATCCACACAAAGCCTCGATGCGCGGGGCAGATCGCGAGGCGCGTGGGCTCCGTGATGATTGCAGCATCGGCGCGGACCCCGTCGGCGAGCAGCGCGCGCATGCCGAGGCTTTCGTACTCCTCGTCGACGACGGCGGCGACGAGAATCTGCCTGCTCGAACCGCCGTCCGCTCCTTTAACGGCCGCCGCGCACATGGCCGCGACTCCGCCCTTCATGTCGGCGGATCCACGACCATAGATCCGGTTGCCGCGGACGTGGGCGTCGAAAGGCTCGTGGATCATTCCCTCGACGCCCACAACATCGAGGTGTCCGTTGAGCATAAGAGCGGGCGCGTCGCGCGGACCGAGGCGAGCGACGACGTTTGGCCGTCCGGAAACGTTTTCGATCAACTGGACGGCGAACCCCCAGTCATCGAGAACGGAGGCGAGGGTTCGAGCGCAATCACCCTCGCCCCGTGAGTCCGGAGCGAGGGTGGGGTTTCTGGAATCGATTTGTATCAGTGCGCGGGCGAGCGCGACTGCATCGCCGCGCGGGATGGGCACTGTCTACCTTTTTTTCGCGGTCTTGCCTGAAGCTTTGTGCTTGGACTTGGTCGCGGACTTGACCGTGTGCTTTTTGGCGGCGGGCTTCATGGTCGTTTTTTTCGCGGCCGGCTTCTTGGCGGCGGCGTGCTTCGCGACATGCTTGGCCGGAGCCGTCACATGGCGGACCGGGGTCGAATGAGAGCTATGTCCGACATGCGGAGCGTGCGAGGCATGCGACGTATGCGCGGTGGCATGGGGCGTATGCGAGACGTGCGGCGTGTGCGAAGATTCCGCTTTTGTGGGCGCATGCGCCGGCGGTGTGAACGGTTTTCTCTTCGAATGGGAAGCTTCGACTTCGCGCATCAGCTTGTCGGCTTCCTCCTGTGTCATCTGGCCGCGCCGAACCATGTACTGGAGCAGATCGCGGGCGCTCTCGAGGACGAGGCCGGTAAGTCCGGCCGCGGCGCCGACGACGTCCTTCATGGCGGCGGCCATCTTGCTGCCCGCCTCCAGGCTGATCTCGTGCGCCTTCGCCGCCATCTCGGCGACGGTATCTTTTACGTCAGCTCCACGGTGGCCCGGGCTCCGCCTTGGCGGGATCAGTGGGGCGCCAGGTGCGCCCGGTATTCCGGCCGCGCCGGGTAGTCCAGGTGTGCCGGGTGAGCCGATGGCTGGAGCAGGTGCTGTTGGAGTAGCAACTGCGGTTGTTTTATCTCTATCGGACATTTATGGGCTCCGGTCAGCGCAAAGGGGTGGTGCTGACACGTGGAAAATCACAGAAATGGGGCTCTTAACCCCAACAGGTTCGAACGGCGCTAAGTATATGATTTTTCGTCACTAAAACAAGGTGGGGTGACCCTTATTCGATGAGGGTCGTAATTGCGGGTTCTTGGCACATTTTATAGCCAGTAATATATCAGTCATGCAACAGTAAGACGCCATAATCGCACAAATGAAGCTGAAAGTACTCGATTTAAGCAGGGTGCTCGCCGGACCAGTTTGTTCAATGATGCTCGGAGATATGGGAGCCGACGTCATTAAAGTCGAGCGACCGGGCGAAGGCGATGAGACTCGGGGCTGGGGTCCACCGTTCGACCCCGAGGGCCAGAGTGCCTACTTTCTGGCCGTCAACAGGAACAAGAAAAGCATCGCCGCTGACCTTTCCAATGCCCAGGATCGTGCGATCGTCCTGCGTCTCATCAGTGGCGCCGATGCGGTTCTCGACAACTTTCTGCCCGGCTCGCTCGAACGCCTCGGGCTCGATCCCCAGGCGCTCCTCGACCAGAATCCGGACCTCATCTGGTGCACCATCTCCGGGTTCGGACCGAAGAGCACGCGTCCCGGATACGACTTCGTGGTCCAGGCGGAGTGTGGCTGGATGGCGATAACCGGAGAGCCTGATCGAGCGCCGATGAAAGTCGGGGTCGCTCTCGCCGACGTTATTGCGGGGAAGGATGCGGCGATTGCGATACTCGGCGTCGCTCTCGAGCGGGCCGGCGGTCTGGTTCCGAGCGATAGGCGGCGGATTCACATCTCGCTCGCCGACAGTGCGCGTGCGGCGCTCGTGAACGTGGCGCAGAATGTTCTCGTCTCAGGCAGCGATGCCAAGCGATGGGGAAACGCGCACCCCAACCTCGTCCCATATCAGTTGTTCGAAGCGGCGGACAGGCCGTTCGTAATCGCGGTTGGAAGCGATGGACAATGGCATGCGTGTGCGAGCTCGCTAGGGCTTCACGCTCTGGCCGAAGACGAAGCACTGCGAACTAATGTGGGACGTGTAAAGGAGCGGGTCCGCCTTGTGTCGAGTGTGGCTAGCCAGGTGAAGGAGAAGAGCGCGCAGCATTGGATCGATCGACTTCGGGCAGCGAGGGTACCGTGCGGGCTCGTACGAAACGTGACCGAGGTTCTCGAGGGCGTGGAAGCGGATTCTCGAACGGGTGTCAGTCCGAGTGTGCCAGGCAGTGTGAGATTGCCCCCGCCGAAGCTCGATGAGCACGGCGAATCGATTCGAACTCTGGGCTGGCGCACCTTTCGGTGATTCCTGGAGCGGCCCACCTTTCGGTCATTACAGATACCTCTCGGTGATTACAGATAATGTCAGCTCCTTGTCCTCGATCCCACTTGTGCTTGTTCGTTCGCGCATGAGGACGTCATGAAGCGTAACTGGCCGCGATTTGCCGGTGCTGTCGCCCTCGCCGTTCTCGCCGCTTGCAGCGATGACAAACCCACGGGTCCCGCGGGGCAGGAGGCATTCACACGCTACGTAGCGATCGGGACCAGTCTTACCATGGGCGTGCAGTCGGATGGCGTGGTGTACTTCAGCCAGCAGCAGGACTGGACCAAGCTTCTCGCGCACCAGGCGTTCGCTTCCTACACGCAGCCTCTCATTGCGCCGCCGGGATGCTTCTCACCGCTCATCGCTCCGCTTCAATTCAGCAGGCGTCTTAGTGGAATCAGTGCGACAGCGAATCCGGCGGCGAGCATACCTGACACTTTGTGTGCAGCATTTGGCACTTACACGTTGCCGACAAACGACCTTGGGATCGATGGCGCCAACACATACGACGCGCTCCGCGTCACTCCGGAGACCGCATCGGTCGACGGCTTGAAGCGCCGCCGACAGTATCGCCTCGTCCTCCCGCCGAAGACTACCCAGGTCACGGGAATGATGCGGCAGAATCCGACGCTAGTCTCCGTAGAGCTCGGGGCCAATGAAGTCCTCGGAGTGACCACGGGTCTCATGGCGCCTGCCCCCGCCTATCGGACTCCATCTACCTTCGTCCCGAACAGCGTCTGGGAACCGGTTTACGCGCAAGTGCTCGATAGCGTGAAGAAGACTGGCGCCAAGGCGATTCTCGTTGGCGTCCCAGATGTCTCCAACATCGTGTCGTTCCGCACTGGCGATGAGCTTTGGCAGAATCGGGCCGAGTTCGCAAACTTCGGCGTCGTGATCAATGCGGACTGTCAGGCAAACGCCAATCTGATTTTCGTTCCGATCAAGGTTGCGACTGCCGTCGGGACAGCACAGGCAACCGCCACAGCGTTCGATCTCAGCTGCACCGACACGCCTGGTGCGCAGGACAACATCCTTACTCCCGCGGACGTCACGACGATCACGGCGGTCGTCGCCGGAATGAACAGCTTTATCCAGTCGCAGGCGAGCGCGAACGGGTGGGCCTATTTAGATCTGAACGCGGTTCTCGGTAAGGCCATCGCCAACCGCGGTGCCTACAGCGTCGTCAAGCAATTGACCTGCGCCCTTCCCTACGGCCAGTTCATCAGCATGGACGGAGTGCACCCTAACGTGCAGGGATATCAGGAAATGGCAAACGCGGCCGCCGATGCGCTCAACGCGACTTACGGGTTTGCGATTCCCACGAACCCTCAGGTGGTGCTGACGCCGGCGCAGATTTGCCAATAGAGTCGAGCTGATCCCATTCCACAGGGCGAAGCCGACAATCTCGCCCTCCTTGCATTCGCCCTCGCTCCATCATGCGGTACATCGGAAATAAAACCCGGCTTCTTCCTTTCATTCTCCGGACCCTCAAAAAAGGAGGGATCCCGGTCGGGTCCGTGCACGATGCGTTCGCGGGGACCGCCAGTGTGAGCCGCGCGCTCAAGGCTCAGGGGTGGCGCGTTCACTCTAGCGATCTCCTCGTGTCGTCCTACGTGTTCCAGCGGGCGTACGTGGTCGCCGACTTCCCGGATCCTTCGCTCAACGAGATGGCCAGAGAGCTGGCCGCCCTGGCGCCACGTGAGAGCTTCATCAGCCGGCACTTCTCTCCGGCGGGCGGAAGCGAGAGCGGGGGGAGGATGTACTTCACCCCCTCGAACGCCGGACGAATCGATGCGGCGCGCGAGGAGCTCGAGAGCTGGCGGAAGGCCGGGAGGGTTGGCGAGGACAGCTACTATTTGTTACTGGCGGCGATCATCGAAGGCGCGGACAGGGTGGCGAATACCGCGGGCGTGTACGCGTCGTACATGAAGCGATGGCAGCCGAACGCGCGACGCGCGTTCGCGGTAGCCCCCGAGGTCCCCGTCAAAGGAGCCCAGCCGGCGCGGGCGCATCTCATGGACGCAATCGAGACGGCAAAATCGATCGGAGAGGTCGATCTCCTCTACATTGATCCTCCCTATAACTCGCGCCAATACGTTGCCTACTATCACATCCCCGAGATCCTGGCCCGTGGCTGGACCGAGTCGGCGCCGGCAATCCGCGGGAAGGTCGGGCTTCTGGCCGGTGAGGAGGGTCGCAGCCTCTGGTCCCACGGAAGGCGCGTTCAGAAGCTCTTTTCGACACTCCTTTCGGCTACCTCCGCGACCCATGCCCTCGTCAGCTTCAATTCCGAGGGCCACCTGACACCAAAGGCGCTCCTTTCCCTGTTGACGAAGGCCTCAGCCGACGGAAAAGTGTCCCATTTCAGCCAGCGGTACCGGCGGTACCGCGCCGACAGCGACCGGGATGGGAGGCATTATCACCGCGACATCGCCCTCGAGCATCTGTATACGGTGAGGCTGCGCTAAACTCGGTTGCTTCCACGAGCCTCTGATCGTCAAAACACCGTATCGGTGATAACGTGTTATCCCCGCGCCAGTTGGGTCTATATAGGGCCAGGCAAAGGGATTACATTAGGCAGGTGAAGATGACAGC
>DASWBC010000179.1:0-3927 GCA_036390815.1 Gemmatimonadaceae bacterium | reverse complement strand
CTTCTTTCCCAGCGCGACACGGATCGTATCGAAATAGTCCTCGTTCACGATCGTGTAGCCGAGTTTGCGCAGGCCTTCGCTGAGCGCCCCGGCGAATCCGTGCACGCGTCTCGCGATGCGTGTGAGCCCCTGCGGCCCGTGGTAAACCGCGTACATGCTCGCAACCACAGCCAACAGCACCTGGGCGGTGCAGACGTTGCTGGTCGCCTTCTCCCGGCGGATGTGCTGCTCTCGCGTCTGAAGCGCCATGCGCAGCGCTGGTTTTCCGTCCGCGTCGCGCGAAACGCCGATGATGCGTCCCGGAATGTGTCGCTTGAACTCGTCCCTGGTGGCGAAATACGCCGCGTGCGGGCCGCCGTATCCCAGCGGAACTCCGAACCGCTGCGTGTTGCCGACGACGATGTCGGCTCCCCACTCGCCCGGCGGCGTGAGCAGCACCAGGCTCAGGAGATCGGCCGCGACCGTGAGCAGCGCGTCGGCCGCGTGCACCTTCTCGACGGTCTTCGCGTAGTCGATGACAGCACCATCCGTCGCCGGATACTGCACGAGAACGCCGAACACATCGGGCGTGATCTTGAAATCGGCATGGCTCGCGACGCGCACTTCTATTCCGCGCACTCTGGCGCGGGTCTTCACCACGTCGATCGTCTGCGGATGGCACTCGGACGCGACGAGGAAGACTTCCTTGCCCGGCTTGCCTTTGAGCCCATAGCTCATCGTCATCGCTTCCGCTGCGGCGGTCGCCTCATCAAGAAGCGATGCGTTGGCAATCTCGAGGGCGGTGAGATCGATCACCATCGTCTGGAAGTTGAGCAGGGCCTCCAGGCGTCCCTGCGCGATCTCAGCCTGGTACGGCGTGTAGGCGGTGTACCAGCCAGGATTCTCGAGGATGTTTCGCTGAATGACGGGCGGGGTCACGCAGTCCGAGTAACCCATCCCGATGAACGAGCGGAAGACCTGGTTCTTCGCCGCCAGGGCGCGGAAATAGGCAAGAACCTCCGGCTCAGTCATTCCCTTCGGCAGAGCCAGGCCATCGCGGAACCGGATCTTTCGTGGAATGGTCGCGTCTATCAGCGCATCGAGCGATGGAAATCCGAGAGTCTTGACCATCTCGGCCACATCTTGCTCGTCGGGTCCAACATGTCGGGGTACGAAGGATTCAGCGGAAGGAATCGCGGCTTCAACGTGCTTGATTGTGGTGCTCATAGAGGTGACAATTTAACACCCTATGCACCCCCGGCGAAGTTACGGCCCCTGGCGCCTTCTCATCGCGGAGCCCCGTTCGGGCGCCGAGAACATGGCGCGGGACACCGCGTTGCAGGCGCGCGCGGCTCGAACCGGCGAAACGGTGTTCAGCATCTACTCCTGGATCCGGCCGACGCTTTCGCTCGGACGGAATCAACCGGCGTCAGGTCTCTACGACCTCGGGAAGCTTCGCGCAGCCGGCATCGATGTCGTGCGCAGACCGACCGGAGGCCGCGCGATTCTTCATCACCGCGAGGTCACTTACAGCGTTACGTCTCCCGTGAGGGACGCAGCGCCCCTTCGCGAGACATATTCGCGCATCAACCGAATTCTGCAGACGGGTCTGAGCCAGCTCGGCGTTTCGGTCGAGCCGGTCCCCCGTTCGCTGCCCAACCGTACGCCAGGCGCGCAAAGCTGTTTCGAGACGCCCGGTGAAGGAGAGCTGGTGGCGCAGGGAAGCAAGCTGGTCGGGAGCGCCCAATGGCGGGACGATGGCGCGCTGTTGCAGCACGGCTCGATCCTCGTCAACGATGACCAGTCGCAACTCACAGTTTTTGCCGCTGGAGCACAGGAAGGAAGGGCATTGATTCCGGCGCCGGCCACGCTCAACGCGCTGCTCGGTCGCTCTCCTGACGCCAACGAAGTCGCGAGCGCCATGTTCGACGCGGTGCGATCACTCGAAGACGAAGACGCGACCGCGCTGGACGAGGATGACGTTCGCGACGAGATGTTGGAGCACGTTCCGCACTTTCTCGATGAGGATTGGACATGGCGGCGATGAGATACGGGCGGTTCCTTTGCGCACTCGTGGTATGCGGATGCGTTGGAACCGAGTCGTCTTCGGCGAATAACTCCAGCGGAACGCTCGCGATCTCCACCGGCGGCGATCCCGATGTCCTGATCCCATCGCTCGTTCAGAGCGTTCAAGGCGCGCAGATCACCGATATGATCTACGACCGCCTCGCGGACATCGGCGATTCCCTCAACATCCTCAGCGACAAAGGCTTCGCCCCCCGGCTGTCCGACCATTGGACGTGGAGCCCCGACTCTCTCAGCATCGCGTTTCACATCAATCCAAAGGCGAAATGGCACGACGGACTTCCCGTCCGCTCGACCGATGTGCAATTCACCATCGCCAGCACGAAGGACACCCTGCTCGGATCGCCGGCGACGTCGCTCATAACGAACATCGACTCGGTCAGCACCCCCGATTCCCTCACCGCTATCTATTGGTTCCACGCCCGCTCGCCACAGCAATTCTACGATGCGGTACATCAGCTGCCGATCATCCCGCAGCACATCTGGAAGAGCATTCCGCCGGCAGGGTGGCGCGCTTCCGACGCCGCGAAGAATCCGATCGGCTCCGGCAAGTACAGATTCGTTCGCTGGATTCCGCGCGTGGCGGTCGAGCTCGTGGCCGACACGACCAACTATCGAGGCGCGCCGAAGCTCAGTCGCCTGATCTGGAGCATTGCTCCCGACTTCCCGACCGCGTTGACGAGGCTCCTGTCCGGCGAGACCGATTTCATAGAGCAGCTGCGCCCCGGCGACGTGCCCGAAGTGGTGAAGCATCCGGAATTACGTACCAAACAGAATCACGCCCTGCAGTATTCATTCACGGCATTCAACCTGCGCGATCCGGTGAATCACGCGCGTCCGCACCCCATCTTCGGCAACCGCCAGCTTCGCCGCGCGCTGACGATGGCAACGGATCGCGTCGCCCTCGTGCGAAGCGTCTACGATTCCCTCGCGTTGCCCGCACTTGGTCCAACCGTGCGCGCATATTCGACGACCGATCCCAATCTCCCGCAGATCCCCTTCGACCTTCCCCGGGCGCGTCAGATCCTCGACTCGCTCGGGTGGCGCGTGACGACCAGCGACAGCATGCGCTCGCGCAATGGACGCCCGCTCCAGTTCACTCTTTCGGTTCCGAATTCGAGCAAGATTCGCATACAGTTCGCGGTGCTTCTCCAGGAGCAGCTGCGGCAGGCCGGCGTCAAGGTGGATGTAGAGCAGATCGATTACCCGGTGTGGCTGGAGAAAGAGAGAACGCGCGCCTTTGACGCGGTAATCGGTCAGTGGAACACGCAGCCGAGTCCGGGCGCGGTTCGCGGATCGTGGGGGACGGCGGGATCGCGCGCGGCGAGCGGCAATAACTACGGCTCCTACGAGAATCCGGTGTTCGATGCAACCGTCGACAGCGCGGTCTCGTCATTCGATCCGGCCACCCGCAAGGCGCTGCTTACCAAAGCGTATGAGACGATCATCCAGGACGCGCCGGCGATCTGGCTGGCCGAGCCGATCCAGACGGTCGGTTATCATTCGCGTCTTCAGCTCACGACGATGCGGGCGGACGCCTGGTGGGCGCACATCCCGGAGTGGTCCATTCCGGCGGACAAGCGGATCCCGCGCGACAACGCGCCTCCATCAGCAGCGTCGTCGACACCCCCCGCTCTACCGGCGGGTCAGAAGACCCCCTAGCGGGTGCTCCGCTACATCGCGCAACGGCTGGCTCAGGCCGCGGTGATCGTCGCCATTGTCGCGACAATTACGTTCGCGCTGATTCACCTCGCTCCCGGCGATCCGTTCAGCGCCGTGATGGACAACCCGAAAGTGAGCGAGACGGTGCGGCAGACATTGCGCGCGCAGTACGGGCTCGACCGTCCGCTGCCCGAGCAGTTC
>DASWBC010000178.1:0-15414 GCA_036390815.1 Gemmatimonadaceae bacterium | reverse complement strand
ACATCGACGATAGCACCATTGCTGCCCTCGACAGCACCGGGCTGCTGACCGCCCGCTCGGCCGGACGCACGATGATCGGTGCCAGGGTAGAGGGTGTCGCAGATCGAACGAGCGTTTCCGTGGTCACTCCCGCGTCGGCGATATCCGTCGTCGCGGGGATCAATCAGCGAGCGATCGCGGGAAAGACACTTCCGCAGGCGTTGGTGGTTCGGGCGACCAATCGTCACAATGGGCCCGCGGCAAGCAAAAGGGTCACTTTCCGCCTGGCTGAAGGGGAGGGCTCTGTAGATCCGGTCACTGCCCTCACCGATGCCGATGGACGCGCCCGCGTCACCTGGACCCTGGGCGCCGACCCCGGACGGCAGACGCTGTTCGCGACTGTCGAGAACGTGGATAGCGCGCTCGCCATACTCGCCGAGGCCGATCCGGTCGCGGCGAATACGAGGGTGACGCCCTTGGTCGAGCGTTTGAGCGGCCAGGCCGGCCAGGAGCTTGCCGACTCGGTGGCGGTGCGCATTACCGACTCCACGGGCCGAGCTCTTCCTGATGTGCCGGTTCGGTGGACGCCGGTCGACGGAGGCTCAGTCGAAGTCGCTTCCGCGCGTACGGATTCGCTCGGTGTGGCAAGCGCCCGTTGGACGCTTTCGAGAAAGACGGGAACGCAGCGGCTCAGAGCGCAGGTGGGAGTGGGTCCGGGATTGGGGATTCCTCCGGTCACGCTCATTGCGACGGCTCTGGCTGGCGCGCCTGCCTCCATTGTAGCGTCGGCGGGCGACAATCAACGGGCTGCGGCCGGGGCAGAGCTTCGAAAGGGGCTCGTCTTCAAGGTACTCGATGAAAATGGGAGCGGAGTGGGCGAGGCGGCCCTGACGCTATCTCCGTCCGGTGGAATTCTGTCCGACACAGTCCTTACAACCGATTCACTGGGCGTCGCGAGAGCGCGGTGGACCCTGGGTCATTCGGCCGGGGACTATTCGCTGGCCGTACACGTTGAGGGAGTTAAGGAGCTCCTCAAGGTCGTAGCCCACGCGACACCAGCGCCTGCGGCGAACCTGGCGTTTGACGACGTCCCGGGGGACAAACGCTCGCGCGCTACGGCCAAGGACAAGCGGCTCTATGCCTTGGTGACCGATGTCTACGGAAACCCGGTGCCTGACGCGAAAGTCAACTTCTCGGTCAAGTCTGGAACCGTGAGTCCGGCGCGCGCCATCAGTGATGCCAAGGGGAGGGCTGCCCTGACCTGGAAGCTTGGGTCGAAGGCGGGCGAACAGACCCTCAAGGGTGTCGTCAAGGGAACTGACGTGGCGGGGGAATACGTGACCCAGGTTGGTCCGCCCGTTGGTTCCCGGGAGCCGCTCACCAAGCCGGCTTCTCTGAGATCGACTAGCAAGTAATCATACGTTTGTCGAGGGCTGAATCGGTCGTGGACGGGGCATCCGGGACCGTTCGGCGAGCTCTGGGGGATTGACGAGTATTCAATTTAAGTGCTGGAACATAATCACTGACTGCACATAGGTTTATAGGTTTGTCCTAAAGTAATAGCTGATCTGCTGTTTGTATCAATAGTTACAATTTGCCTGTTCAGATAGTCAAATTCTTGTTACGCGCCCAGCTCAGCAATAGGGCGCCTCCGATAACCGCAAAACCGCCTAAAGGCGGCGACGCAAAGCTACGAGACTAAAGCGACGCGCAAGCTGCGCCACGTCAGTCGAGCTACCGAAGAGGACCCTGATGACCTTATCTCGCTTCAGCTTCAGCCTAGCCGTACCGACCTTCCTCATTCTCACGGCGATCATTCCGCCGGCCCCTGCGAGCGCTCTGCAGCTCTACTCGCTTGGTGGTCGGACGGGCTCGAATGCTGTCGCGAATCATGTTGACTCGCTCCCCACTGTCGCGTCTTCGGGTGGTGCCGCATCATCGGCGGCCGCCGCGTCCTCGGACAGCAGCGTCTCGGCTGGCGCCGCAAAGATCCTCTTTTCGCCTGCTGGCGAGAAGGGCAGCGGCCTGAGCGGAAAGGTCTTCGCCCGCTTCGTCATGCCTGAGGACTGGATAGCCCTCGCGTCCATTCCGGGAGCCTCAGTTGCCAGCGCCTCTGTCTCGACTGCCACCCCTAGCGCCGAGACCGTGTTCACCATGCGCTCGTTCGGGCAAAAAGTCCGGCAGTGGCTGAACGGCTACCGGCTTGGATACTGGCCGCAGGAGAAGGGCCGCGTGCGATCGGAAGCCTACAAGAATCCAGACGGCTTCATCGAAGTGACGCCCGACAACGAAGACACGCGGGTGTCCGAGCATTTTCGCCTGAGAGACTTCGTCTCCCACGACCAGAAGGATGTCTGGCCGAAATACGTCGTTCTACGTGAGCCGCTCCTCGACAAGCTCGAGCTGGTAATCGAGGACCTCAACGATCACGGCGTGAACGCAGAGGGTCTGCGGATTCGCTCGGGATTCCGGACGCCGGCCCACAACTTTGCCGTTCGCGGCGAGGGAAGCGCCCGCGATAGCCGGCACCAGTTCGGGGACGCCGCCGATGTCTACATCGACCAGGAAGGGAACGGCAAGATGTCGGACCTCAATGGCGACGGAAAGGTCAGCTTCGCGGACGTCAAGATGATTCTGGATGCTGTCGAGCGAGTCGAAGCACGCTATCCCGAGCTCGTCGGAGGCACAGGCCTCTATGCCTACTCGGGCCGCAGTGGTCCGTTCGCCCACATCGATGTGCGCGGTACCCGCGCACGTTGGGTGCGGGGTGTGTACAGGGGCGGCTCACGCCGGGTCGTGAGAAGCCACAAGACCACCCCTAAGATTTCGAAGGCGCTACCGGCCAGCAACTCGGCGGCCAAAAGTGCCTCGATCCAAAGCGGAAGGGCGTCAGCGACACCACAATAACTTTGGGTGTCGGTCTTTCTCCCACCTGGTACCTACGACCTCGTACCTCCCGCCTAGTTCTTCTCGCAGTTAGGTCGAACGGTCACGGAGCAAGCCTTACCTCCCGATCCAGTACGTCCCCTTGATCTGGAAGATGTTCGTAGGCCGATCCCGGAAGAGAGCGGACCTGTCGCGGTTGAAATTGAAATCGCCAAACTGATCGGACCCCTCGCGCTCCTGCGTCCAGACGAAGTAGAGGGTCGATCCCGGACGATATTCCCACCTCAGAACCCCGGTCCCGCGCAGCGACCGGAAATTGAAATCCTGATTTCTGAACGTAAACGGCGCCGCGACCCCGGGTCCATCGGGATCGATGGTATAGCCGGTGGTCGCACCCGTCTGCGAATCTGTGTTGCGGGTCACGGTACTGCCGTTGTCACGACCGAACACGTACATGTGGCGTGACTTCACCTCGGCGAATTCCTTGAAGCTCGAGTACTTGCCGCTCGCCAGGAACGGCTGCGCAAACATCTCGAGCGTGAGATTGGGGGTGAACGTCACGTTCACCCTGGTGTCCATGGAAAGGGTCTTTTGCTGGAGGCGCCCAAATATGTAACGGGTGCCGGCAAACTCGGGGGAGACCGTCACATCGCTCACGGCCGTCACGTATTGCTGGGCGGTGTTGTCGAGGTCCAGTGATGGTGAAAAGCTCAACAAAACTCGCGAGGACGGCTTGACCGTCAGCGAGGGGAAGTAGGCTACCCTTCCGCCTTCCGTATTGTCGACCGGCCTGATGTACTGGACTTGCACGTTGCCGACGACGCGGGCCCTCGAATCCGTTCCGAAGTTCGACGAGAGCATGTTGTATCCGTAGTGGATCGTAGTCGGACCGCCGCGGGTCAGCCTCTCGTCGTAAGTGCTTGGGTGAAGGAGCACGAACGAGCTGAAATTCATGTAGTTCTTGAACGTCGCCTGCCACCAGAGGTGGTAGTCCATGTCGTTCCGGTCGCCTTCGTAATTCACCTGTTGTTGTGCACCCAGAATCGTGTAGATGTTGCGGTACCAGCTTCCGGGCGTGGTCCACTGGCGGAAGACGTTGGCGAGCATCCACTTGTAGTCGGCCCGGCCGAGCGCCCCAAGGTCATTCGTTTCGAATCCAGGGCTGCGCCAGTTTTGAGTCGTTTCCCACAGCCAATTCCCCGTTTCCTTTGCAAGGCGTGCGTAGAAGCCATAGCCGTACAGGTTTCGACGGTTCGGATCGAACTCGGTAGAAAAAAGCCCATCACCTGTTTCGGTGCGCCCGGTCCGCTGGTAGTATCGTGCGCTCGAGAACTGGGCACTTCGGATTGCCGCCGTGTCGCCCCCGATATGTGTGAGCGCGGTCTGGACGTTGAATGAGTACTGTCGGTTTGCCCAATAATGATCGAGATCGAGCCCAAACGCCTGGGCATTCGACCTCAGACCCGCGACTTCCTGCGGGTTCGTAAGGGATCGATTGACCATTGTCGTGATGGTGCCGACGCGGGTCATGCCGCCCCGAAAATCCTTCTTGAGCCGGCCGATGAAGTAGTTGGCGAGCGGCTCGACTTCCTGGGTTTCGTTCAGAGTGCTGCCGATGGGGCGAAAGCGAGCGCTTTCACGGTTCGTGAGCGCGTCCAGGACGCCCACCGAGACTCCTTTGCTCGTGCGGCCCGTAACTTTTCCCGCACCGAGGATGGTCGTTGCATCCGCGGCGTCCATGAAATCGGATTGCCCGGAGAGAGGTCCAGCGAGCTGAGGGGATCGTCCAATGCGTCTCGTGTATATAAGGTTGAGGCTGGAAACGTTGCTGCAGAAGAAGCAGCTGAAGCCGCCGGTCGAGAAATATTGCGAGTTCGAGACGAAGAATGGTCGCTTCTCCTGAAACGTGGTCTCGAACACCGACAGGTTCACTGACGCGGGATCGACCTCGACCTGGCCGAAATCGGGATTCACCGTGCCGTCGAGAGTGAGGTTGGAGGTGAGATTGACCTTCAGATCCCCGCCGGCGCGATAGTTCATTTCGGCGCTCGAGTGGTAGGGATCCCCGACCGGGGGCTTCTCCAGTTTGCTTCGTGTCGTGACGTAGGGTACCAGCTCCATTTGGCGCGGCTGGGAGATCCCCTTAATGCCTTCGAGGGTCCCGAAGTACGCCGGCCCACCGTACTCGTTGCTCCGCCAGAACGCCCACATGTCCTGCTCGTTGCGGCGATCTATCGTGCGCCAGATCTGCATTCCCCAAACCTGTTCCTGAGCACGAGAGAATCGCAGCTGCGAAAGCGGAATCCTGAACTCCGCCGTCCAGCCGAGCGAATCGATCCTGGTCGCTCCCTCCCACACCGGATCATAGGATGCGTCGCCGTTCTGGTGGTCTCCCTTGACTCCGTCCGGGTTCAGCTCGAACCACGTGCGGCTGTTCTTGTCGCGAAAGGTGTCGAAGACGAACGAGATCTTGTCGGACGTGAGGTTATTGTCGCCGTTCATTACCTGGTCTCGGCGCGCCAGCGCGGAGCGCACGCCTTTGGCACCCAGGGAATCGAACATCCGGGCCCCTATGTAGATCGCGCCCGCGTCGTAGAGAATGCGAATCTCGGTTTTCTGGCTCGGAGGCTTGGCCTCGTCCGGAACTGCCTGTACCAACTCGGTTATGGGCTTCGCGGCGGCCCACGCGGGGTCGTCGAGCCGGCCGTCGATAACAATCTCGCCCTGTCGAAGCGTCGCTTGCGCTACCGGGCGAGGGTCATTCTGGGACCGCGTCGTCTGCTGCGCTCCAGAGCTGGATGGATCGGCAAGAGCCAGGAGCGCACAAGGAATCGCGAACCGGAGAAATGCAGCCGACGAGCGAGCGGGCATATGCGAGACTCAGACGGGGTAAGAATTCATTGATTCGGGCAGACGCCAGGAGCCGTCCACCACTGCGCGCTTCCCCTTAGACCGCGGAAGGGACCAAATGGTTGGATTCACCGACGCTGGGCAGACGGGATGTGCCGGCATCCTGCGATGATTGCCCTACGCACGAGCTTCGCTGGAATATCAGTAGGGTTGATGATGAGATGATGAAAAGTCGTGTCGATGGCCGGAGAGTGGCGTGGGCCGGCGCCCACCATGACAACGTTCGCGCATGTATTTTGGCTCTCAGGAAAATCGCCTCGAATCAATCGCGCTACAATTCCAAACCAATGAACGCCACTCTGAAACCTCAGATTATCCTCAGCCTCCTCCTCACGCTCGGCGCAAGAGGGATGGCGCAACAAACGTCCGCCGCCGCTGAGATCGCGTCCGAACCCGGCGAAGGCCATCTCCGCAACATTCGTCAGCTGACCAATGGCGGCGAGAACGCCGAAGCCTACTTCAGCCACGACGGCAAGCGCCTGATCTTTCAGAGCACGCGCGACGGCAGAACGTGCGACCAGCAGTACGTGATGAACATCGATGGCACTCACATCGTGCGCGCTTCGAATGGCCTCGGAAAGACGACCTGCGGCTACTTCATGAACGGCGACCGCCGCATCCTGTTCGCATCGAGCGCGGCGCTCGAGAAGGATTGTCCTCCGCGCCCGGATCCGTCGAAGGGCTACGTCTGGCGGCTCGATCCATTCGACATATACACCGCGCGTTCTGACGGCTCGCATCTCCGGCGCCTCACCAGATTCGGGGTATATACCGCCGAGGGAGTGCTCTCGAGCGACGGGAAAAAGCTCGTATTCACCTCACTCAAGGATGGCGATCTCGACATTTACGTGATGAACGTCGACGGATCCGGTTTGAAGCAGTTGACGCACGAGCTGGGGTATGACGGAGGACCGTGGTGGTCTCCGGATGGAAAGCGGATAGTCTATCGGGCCAACCATCCGCAGACCGCGGCGGACATTGCCACCTACAAGGACCTGCTCGCACAACGACTGGTGCGGCCGAACAAAATGGACTTGTGGATCATGAACGCGGACGGAAGCGACAAGCGGCAGATCACCCATCTCGGCGCAGCAAGCTTCGGCCCGTCTTGGACGGCGGACGGGAAGAGGATCATCTTCTCGTCGAATCACCACACCGATCCAAAGCTCGGCAACTTCGATCTCTTTCTCATCAATCCGGATGGATCCGGACTGGAGCAGGTGACGACCGCGGCGACCTTCGATGGATTCCCGATGTTCAGCCCCGACGGAAAGAAGCTGGTCTGGGCGTCGAACCGTCACGACACCAACCCGCATGAGACCAACGTTTTCATCGCGGACTGGGTGAACTAGTCCAGTCCGATGCCGATCTGGACGAGATGGTGCTTGAGGTGCGCCACGTAGTCGCTCATGAAATATTCGAGCGTCGCCGGCTGGTCGCGAGGAACCGGTTTCCACGCGAGCTCGTCGAGATTGTGGCGTGGCCGAAAGCGAACACGTTCGTCTATTGGGACGAAGACCATGACTCGCGCGATGTGCAGGTTGAAGCTGCGCCACAACGCAATCAGGTCTTCCCAGGGCGCGTCCCGGTATCGCTGCACCGACACCCACGCATCCTGCTCGTAACCCGAAAAAACCAGGTCGTCCTGAAATTGTGCCCGCACAAAGCGCTGATGATTGTTGGATGCTGAATCAATCAGGTGTCCAATCACCTCTCGCGGGCACCACTTGCCTGGCGCGGGGCGAAGGCGCGACCGGTCCTCGCTCATCGCCAGGAGAATGGGCGTGGCCTCATGGATTGCCTCGAGCAGGTCTGCGACGTATTTGGACATGTAGACTACCCCAAAAAATAACAGTGGCGCGGGAATTGAGTGTTTCGCCAGCAGATCCTTCTGGCTATCGTGGGGTATCCCACACGACGCGTCACCCGAGCCCCCGCGCTCACTTCAGATATTCACGATGAAACGCATCGCTCTTCTAATGGTCCTGCTGATTGGACTCGCCACAACCTCTGCGGCGCGCTGGCAGCAGTCGGCGACGAAGACGCCACCGGCTGGGCAAAAAGCGTCGGCTCGTGATTCGGTCGAGCTGAAGCCATCGCCCGAGCTCAAGAAGTCGCTCGACGATCTGGCCGCCGCGGTCCAGGCTCTTGCGTCCAGGATCGCGTCCGACCCCCAGATCAAGGCTGCCGCTCTACACGTTGCCACCAGTGCGGTGACGACGGCGCAGCAGGTGGTCCGGGAGCAGTCGGTCGTCATCGAGGGCGCGCTGAAGACTGCGGCGGAGCGCATCTCGGCCTCCGTACCAAATCAGCGGCAGCCCACGAAGAGGTAATCTCCCAGGGCGCCAATTTGCGTGGTCGCCGCGCGTTGGACGGCGCGGCTAAATTTGCGCTGTGCAGGAAGCCTGGGATCCCAAAGAAATAGCCCGGCAAGCCCTTATCGGGGCGATTGTCGGAACCCTCTGCGCAGTGGCCGCATACGTCCTGGGCGTGCAACAGCTCCTTCGCCGGCCGGATCTTGTTTTCTACATTCCCGCGGCGCTCATTGGAGCGGTGGTTGGCAACACACGCCTCAGGCCAATGCTCTTGATCGGCGCGGGTGTTCTTGCGCTCGTCTGCATCGCTGTGGCCTACACTCCGCTTGTATCGTTGGCGGCGCGTCCGCTCATCAGACGCGATTCCATTCCCACTCGTGTTGACGCGATTGCTGTCCTGTCCATGGGGAGCACGCCCGACGGCTTGATGCGCAGCGAGACTCTCGACCGGGTGCTGGCTGGGCTCATGTTGACGAGGCGGGGACTCGCGCCGGTGATGCTCGTTTCCATGGAGCGCCGGACACTGGGCAAGAGACAGGTATCGGACTCCGCGGACCTCCAGAGCGTGATTGCCCTCGCCGGTGGGGCAACGCCGACCATTCTCGTTGATTCGGTCACCACGACACGCACCGAAGCGCTGAGGATGAGAGCAATCGCTCGCGCAAATGGCTGGGAAACGCTGGCGGTGGTCACATCGCCGCTGCACACGAGAAGGGCCTGTGCTACTTTCGAGGCTGCCGGTCTCAAAGTCGTGTGTGTCCCGGCGGCGGTTCGCGGATCCGGCCTGTACCCTGAAAGCAACGCAGAGGACCGGCTGCGCGCATTTCGATCGTGGCTCTATGAGACGTTCGCCACGGACTCATATCGGAGACGTGGCTGGATACCGTGATCCATTTCAACGCCAGGATTCCGAGGAATAATTCGCAATGACATCAGTCATGCCCAATTCCAGCGCGTCTTCCAGCGCGATGGCTCATGCAGCCGGCGACGTTCGCGGGATCTGGAAGGTGATCGCCGCATCGTCCGTCGGCACGATGATAGAGTGGTACGACTTCTACATCTTCGGCAGCCTCGCCGCGATAATCGCGACGCAGTTTTTCCCTGGCGGGAACCCGACCGCGAGCTTTCTCAAAACGTTGGCGACGTTCGCGGTAGGCTTCGCCGTTCGTCCATTCGGCGCGCTCGTCTTTGGGCGCATTGGCGACCTCACCGGCAGGAAGTTCGCGTTTCTCGCTACGCTCCTCATCATGGGTGGGTCCACAGCTGCGATCGGGTTTCTCCCCGGTTACGATCGAATCGGCATCCTGGCTCCGATCGTACTCGTGATTCTTCGACTGCTGCAGGGGCTCGCCCTCGGGGGTGAGTACGGCGGCGCCGCTGTCTACGTTGCCGAGCATGCGCCAGACGGCCGTCGCGGATACTACACGAGCTTCATCCAGACGACGGCGACGCTGGGCCTCTTCCTGTCGCTCGCGGTGATCCTGATCGTTCGAGGCGTCCTGGGAGAAGAGGCGTTCAAGGTATGGGGCTGGCGCGTTCCGTTCATTCTCTCGCTCATGCTCGTCGCCATATCCTATTACATCAGGATCAGGCTCCGCGAATAGCCTCTCTACGCGATTCTGAAGGAGACCGGAAAGACCTCCAATGCTCCGATTCAGGAAAGCTTTGGCACCTGGTCCCGCTGGAAGGTCTTTTTCGTCGTGTTGTTCGGTGCGACCGCGGGCCAGGCGGTCGTCTGGTACACCGGACAGTTCTACGCGCTGCTCTTCATGCAGACGGTTCTGAAGGTCCCGCTCGTCACCTCCTACGTGTGCGTGGCAATCGCGCTGATACTTGGCGCGCCGCTGTTCGTGCTCTTCGGGGGCCTCTCCGACAGGATCGGGCGCAAGAAGATCATGATGACGGGCAACCTGCTCGCGGCTCTCCTGTACGTTCCGATCTACCACGCGATGAAGTTGTATTCCAGTCCGGTGAATGCAGTCGCGCTCACGGCATTGGTGTTCGTCCAGGTCGTGTTCGTGACGATGGTCTATGGGCCCATCGCGGCCTTTCTGGTGGAAGCGTTCCCCGCCCGGATTCGGTACACCTCCATGTCCCTTCCTTATCATTTCGGCAACGGCTGGTTCGGTGGGTTCCTTCCCATCATCGCGACCAGCCTGGTGGCGCGCACCGGAAACATCTACGCGGGCTTGGCGTTCCCGATCATCGTTGCGCTGATTACCGTCGTCGTCGGCTCGGTCTTTCTCAGGGATCAGCACAACGAAAGCATCTGGGCCGAGGTACAACCGGCGGGGAATTCGACAGTGAGCCCGGCCGTGCGCGCTTGATGCCCGGATCATCGAAGTGATGACACTGTTGGCAGTAAGTCTCATTGCGATTGCCCAGAGCCCCGAATCCATGCTCGACCGGATTCAGGAGAGGATCGCGGTTGAGCCCGGCGCTCAGGTTGGGATTGCCTACGTTGACCTCGCGTCCGGAGACACGCTCTTTCTCAATGCTGACTCGAGCCTTCACGCCGCCAGCACGATGAAAGTGCCGGTGATGATCGAGCTTTTTCGGCGCGCGAACACGGGTTCGTTCAGGATGAATCAGGGATTGTTGCTGGTGAACCAGTTCGCGTCGATCGTGGACGGCTCGCTGTACGCGCTCGATTCCAATTCAGACAGCGATACGACGCTTTACCACCGCATCGGCGAACGGGTCCGCGTCGACACACTGTTGAGATTGATGATCACGCGGTCGAGCAACTTCGCGACGAACACGCTCATCACGCTCGTTGGCGCGGACGCGGTGACGAGAACCATGCGCTCGCTGGGGGCACAACGAATCCAGGTGCTCCGTGGCGTCGAGGATGGAAGGGCATTCGATAAGGGTCTCAACAACACCACGACGGCGAGGGATTTGGGGATCATTCTCCGCGCGATCGAAGAGGGCCGCGCCGCGTCTCCCGCCGCGACGCGGGAGATGCTCGGGATTCTCATGGCGCAGGAGTTCAACGAAAAGATTCCGGCCGGATTGCCGCCCGGAACGCGGGTGGCTCACAAGGCGGGAGAGATAACCGCCGTCTCCCACGACGCGGCGATCGTCTACCCGCCGGGAAGAAAACCATACGTGCTGGTGGTGCTGACGCGCGGCATCGCGGATGGCGTCAAGTCCAGCAAGTTGATCGCTGACATTTCCGCGATTGTTTACGATCACAGCTCCGCAACGGCGGGCGCTGTGCCCAGACGAGTGGCCAATTGATGAAGATTGCTTTTATAGGGTTGGGCGACATCGGCGCGCTGATGGCATCACATCTGGCGCGCGATCCGTTCGACCTCGTCGTATGGAACCGGACGGCCTCCAAGGCGGAAGAGTTCGCTCGCGCGCACAAAATCAGCGTAGCCGCGACGCCAGCTGACGCGGTGCGCGACGCGAGCGTCGTGATTACGTGCCTGCCTTCGTCGGTCGAGGTGGAGGCCGTTCTTCACGGCGAGAATGGAATGCTCGGCAGTCTCATCAAAGGAGCCGTGCTGATCGACTGCACATCCGGTGATCCGCCGACCTCGCGCTCGATCGCGGCCGAGCTCGCGGCACGCGGAGTGGATTTCATCGACGCACCGGTGAGTGGAGGCACGACCGCGGCGAAATCCGGAACGCTGACCGTCATGTGGGGCGGTGAGATGACCGTCTTCGAGCGCGTGCGGCCGGCAATCGAAGCTTTTGGGAAAAAGATCGTCCACGCGGGAGGGATCGGAGCCGGCGATGCCATCAAGGCGGTGAACAACGCACTGCTCGCCGTTCACATACTCTCGGCGGCCGAGGGTCTCGCGGTGCTGGTGAAAGAGGGCGTGGATCCGAAGGTGGCGCTCGATGTGATCAATGCGTCGAGCGGGCGCTCCAACAGCTCGGAGAACCTGATCCCGCAGCGAGTGATCACCCGTGCGTTTCCAAGGACGTTCCGGCTGGCGTTGCTGGAAAAGGACATCGGCATCGCCGCGGTAATGGCGGATGATCTGAAGGTCCGGACTCCGCTGATTTCGCTAACAGCCGAGCGGTTTCACGAGGCGCGCGAGCTACTCGGCGAAGAGGCGGACCACGTCGAGGCGGTGAAGATGGTCGAGCGGGAGAACGGGCTCGAGATCAAGTAATCCACTGAAACTGCAACTGAACGAGGGGTCAGCTGAAAGGTTTGCAGCTGATCCCTACAAGCATCACTACGTCGGGACGTTATTGGGGTCACTAGCTCCGTTTGCCCAGTGCGGCGCGATCGACTTCAACGATTCTCTGAGCCGCGAGGCGGGGGTCAATCTCCGGCGCAACTTCTTCGTCCGACAGGTCGGACGACCACTGCGCTCGCTCAACGACCCGCTCTCCGCCCGGGACCAGCATACCGAACTCGATCTCCGCTCGGCGGCAGAAGCGCTCCTGCCTCGCGCGGTCATCCATTTCGAGCGGAAACCCGAGCGCGTGCAGGCGGGCGTGCATCGCTTCGTGGAGGATCGTCGCCGCGACTTCAGCGTCAGAGAAGTCCGGGTTCACGGTGAAAGTCAATTCCGCCAGACACGCGCGCTGCGCATGGAAGTATGCTCCGCGGCAGGCGAACCGCTGCACCACGATATAGGCAAAATCTCTTTTGAGGTGTCGAAAATGGTACGGTACGCACCGCTCGATGAGGGCCAGGCTGCGCTCGAGGCGGGCGACAACCGCGTTGGTGTCGATGTCGGGGCGAGTGTTGTAGACGACCACGGGAATCCCGAGCACCTCATGGTGGGTGGCGGCGTCCGGTTGGCGGCTTCCCACAAACAGCTTCAATAGGTCAGACAGCATCAATGAACAATAGTCTCTGGTGCAGAACTGCAACGGCAAAAGAACGAGAGGTTAGCCGTGTTTGCAGTTCGACAATGTCCTTCAATTAGGGCGCACGACAAGCCATATTGTGGCCCAATGGCTACGAAAACCACGACGGTCCTCGACGCCCGGGCCGTCGAGCGCACCTTGAAGCGCATGTCCGTGGAGATAGTCGAGCTCAACCACGGCACGGACGATCTCATCATCGTTGGAATACAGCGTCGCGGCGTTCAGCTCGCCGACCGGCTCGTCAAGATGATCGAGGGTGGGGAAGGCGTGACGGTGCCACAGGGCTCGCTCGACATCACGCTTTATCGGGACGACCTCCAGACCGTCGGCCCGCGCCCCGTCGTTGGCCCGACATACCTGCCCTGGGACTTGGAGGGCAAACACATCGTGATCGTCGACGACGTGCTGTACACGGGGCGCACCGTCCGCGCGGCGCTGGACGAGCTCGCCGACTTCGGGAGGCCGGGTTCCATCTCGCTCGCCGTGCTGATCGACCGCGGGGGACGCGAGCTGCCGATTCACGCCGATGTCGTCGGCAAGAAGATAGACGTTGGTCCGGACGATAGAGTCGACGTTCTGGTTGCCGAGCTGGACGAGCGCACCGAGGTTGTCATCGTGCCCAAGTCGGCGGCGTGACGGGGACATTCGGCAAGGATCTACTTGGCCTCGAGTCGCTGACGGGGGACCAGATTCGGCTCATTCTCGATACCGCGGAGCCCTTCAAGGAGATCAGCGAGCGCGCGATCAAGAAAGTCCCGGCGCTTCGCGGGTCGACGATCGTAAATCTCTTCTTCGAGAACTCAACGCGAACGCGGATCTCGTTCGAGTTCGCCGAGAAAAGACTCTCCGCGGATACAGTCAATGTCTCCGCCTCGGGCTCGAGCGTTTCAAAAGGGGAGACGCTGGTAGACACCGCGCGCAATCTCGAGGCGATGCGCATCGACATGGTCGTCATCCGTCACTCGGCCTCGGGCGCGGCGCAGTTCCTGGCCGAACGGATTCAATCCAACGTCATCAACGCGGGCGACGGCACGCACGAGCATCCTACGCAGGGACTGCTGGACATTCTCACGCTGAGGGACCGGTTCGGCGATTTGAAGGGACGCCGTATATGCATCTGCGGCGACATTCTGCACTCGCGGGTAGCGAGGTCGAACATCTGGGGGCTGACCAAGCTCGGGGCGGAAGTAGCGGTTTGCGGACCACGCTCACTACTCCCGAACGCCATCGACGAATTCGGGGTGAAGATCTTCGACCGGGTGGAAGAGGCAATCGAATGGGCCGAGGCGCTCAACGTCCTGCGTCTCCAGTTCGAGAGGATGACGGCCGGTTACATTCCCTCCGCGCGTGAGTACAACCGCGTCTTCGGCATCACGCGCGAGCGACTCGATCGCGCGCCGCGTGACATTCTGATCCTTCACCCCGGCCCGATGAACCGCGGCGTCGAGATCGACTCCGATGTGGCCGACGGCCCGCACAGCGTGATTCTCGAGCAGGTTACGAACGGCGTAGCGGTTCGCATGGCGGTACTCTACCTGCTCGCCGGCGGGAAGCCGGAGCTGGCCGAAGCCGCCAAGGGTGCCAGCGGTCGCGGGCGCGAGGACAGGGAATGAAGCCAATCCTGCTCAAAGGGGGAACTCTCGTCGATCCATCGCAGGGGTTGAACGGTGTTGGAGACGTTCTCGTTGCCGACGGTGTGATCAAGGGCGTGGGAGGAACGATCGAAGGCCCGCAAGAGGCCGATGTGATCGATTGCGCCGGGCTAATCGTCTCGCCCGGCTTCATCGACGTTCACTGCCATTTGCGTGAGCCCGGACGTGAGGATGTCGAGACGATTGCGACGGGAGCACGGGCAGCCGCGGCGGGAGGATTCACCGCGGTTTGCGCAATGCCGAACACAGATCCCGTCACCGACAACCAGGCAGCGGTGGGCTTCATCGTCCGCCAGGCGCAGCGCGCAGAGTCGGCTCGCGTCTATCCGATCGGCGCGATCTCTGTCGGCCAGGAGGGGATGGCGCTGGCGGAATTCGGCGAGATGGTGGGCGCGGGCGCCGTCGCCGTCAGCGATGACGGCAAGCCGGTGGCGAGCGCGCAGTTGATGAGAACCGCACTCGAGTATGCGCGGACCTTCAAGATTCCTGTGATCGACCATTGCGAGGAGCCCACGCTCTCGGTTGGCGGATCCATGAACGAAGGGATCGTGAGCGCGCAGCTAGGACTCAAGGGAATTCCAGCGGAAGCGGAAGAGATAATGGTCATCCGCGACATCCTCCTCGCGCGATTGACGGGCGGGCACGTTCACCTCGCGCACATGAGCACCAAGGGATCCGTCGAGTTGATTCGCTGGGGGAAGGAGCGCGGAGTAAGGGTCACGGCGGAAGTCTGTCCGCATCATCTCTCGCTGACAGAAGAGAGTGTGCGGGGCTACAACACGAATGCCAAGATGAATCCGCCGCTGCGTACGGCGAAGGATGTCGAAGCACTG